>NZ_QGGB01000001.1 GCF_003150675.1 Rhodohalobacter mucosus
CCCCGTAGGTCTTCGCCATTACATTAGTAATCGCTGCCGTTAACGTCGTCTTGCCGTGGTCTACGTGACCAATCGTACCGATGTTTACGTGCGGCTTGGTACGCTGAAATGTCTCTTTTGCCATGGTGTTGGTTGGTTAATTAGTGTATTAAGCTTGTTGTTCAATTATTTCCTGGGCCTTGGAATCGGGTACGGCGACATACTCTGAGAATTCCATAGCGTATGCGGCGCGTCCCTGTGTCAGAGACCGTAAGTCGGTTGAGTAGCCAAACATTTCGGATAGCGGCACCTGTGCTTTTACAACAGAGCCTTCCGCATTGTTGTCCATCTTCTGGATTATTCCGCGACGGCCGTTGATATCGCCAATTACATCTCCCATGTACTCCTCAGGAGTTGTTACTTCCACCGTCATTACAGGCTCAAGAAGCTCCGGAGCAGCTTTTTTTGCTGAATTCCTGAATGCCAGCCGGGCACACAGTTCGAAACTGAATGCATCCGAATCCACATCGTGATAGGAGCCGTCAAACAGACGCACGCCTATATTCTGTGCGGCGTAATTGGCCTGAATACCGTTTTTCATCGCTTCACGGAATCCTTTTTCCACAGAGGGGATATATTCTCTTGGAATATTACCGCCTACGATTTCATTGATAAATTTGAAACCCTCGCTGGCCGTTACCTTCTTGTCATCATCCGCATACTGCTCGAAATGATCAATTGGCGCGATCTCAAAAGCGATATCGGCAAATTTACCACGACCACCGGTTTGCTTCTTGTACACTTCCCTGTGTTCAATAGGCTGTGAAATAGTTTCACGATACGATACCTGTGGCTGACCTACATTAGCCTCCACTTTAAACTCTCGCTTCAGACGGTCGACAATAATTTCGAGGTGAAGCTCACCCATACCGGCAATTGTGGTCTGACCGGTTTCTTCGTCGGTTGTCACCTTAAATGTAGGATCTTCCTCTGCAAGTTTAACGAGTCCGTTGGTCAGTTTTTCAGCATCCGCTTTTGACTTGGGCTCAACCGCAAGCTTAATAACGGGCTCAGGGAAGGTGATCTTCTCAAGCAGAATCGGGCTGTCCACATCACAGAATGTATCGCCTGTATTTACCTGCTTCACACCCACTGCAGCGGCAATGTCGCCGGCACGTACTACGTCGATGTCTTTCTTATCGTTTGCGTGCATCTCCAGGATACGGCCAACGCGTTCGCGCTGACCCGTCGTGGCATTAAGAATGTATGATCCTTTCTCAAGTACTCCCGAGTAAACTCTGAAGAATGTGAGTTTACCGACGTAAGGATCGGTCATAATTTTAAATGCAAGAGCTGCAAAAGGCTCTTCCACGTCCGGATTACGCTTCATTTTCTTATCGGGATCGTTCGGATCCGTTCCGGTTACCGCTTCCACATCGAGCGGGCTCGGCAGGTACTCAATAACTTTATCGAGAAGAATCTGAACTCCTTTATTTTTCAGCGCAGTTCCGCACAGTACCGGGGTGATATCCCTTGCTAGCGTCGCTTTTCTGATAGCACCGTTAATCTCTTCTTCGCTGATCTCCTCTTCCATGAGGTATTTTTCCATCAACTCATCATCGTGATCAGCAATGGCTTCGAGCATGATTTTTCGATATTCCTCGGCTTTATCCTTCATCTCCCCGGGAATATCCACCACTTCATACTTGGCACCCAGCGACTCATCATCCCAGACAATACCGTCCATATTAATGAGGTCAACAACGCCCTTGAAGTTCTCTTCTGCTCCGATCGGGATCTGGATAGGAATCGGGTTGGCGCTGAGCTTGTTTCTCATTTGCTCAATTACATTATAGAAGTCGGCTCCCGTACGATCCATCTTGTTTACAAATGCCATCCTTGGCACATTGTACTTGTTCGCCTGACGCCAGACCGTTTCAGACTGAGGCTGAACAGCCCCAACTGAACAGAATACACCGATTGCACCGTCGAGCACACGCAGGGAACGCTCCACTTCAACTGTAAAGTCAACGTGACCGGGTGTATCTATAATGTTAATTCGGTGATCTTTCCAATGGCAATGAGTTGCCGCAGAAGTAATGGTAATTCCGCGTTCCTGCTCTTGCTCCATCCAGTCCATGGTAGCGGCGCCGTCATGCACCTCACCCATACGATGGCTTCGTCCGGTATAGAACAGAATACGTTCTGTAACAGTCGTTTTACCGGCATCAATATGCGCCATGATACCGATGTTCCGCGTCCTGCGGATGCGATCGATAATCTTCGGATCTGTTTTTGGCATTACTTCTGACATAATAACTGTGCTTTAAATAATTTCTTCGTTAAGCTTAGAATCTGAAATGGGCAAATGCCTTGTTGGCTTCGGCCATTCTGTGCGTTTCGTCTTTTTTACGGACAGCGCCGCCTTCATTTTTTGAAGCGTCAATAAGTTCACGGCTAAGGCGGATCGACATGGATTTATCGTTTCGCTGGCGTGAAGCGCGGATTATCCATCGCATACCCAGCGCGGTTCCCCGATCACTTCTCACTTCAACAGGAACCTGATAGGTTGCACCGCCCACCCGGCGGCTCCTAACTTCCACAACCGGTGTAGCATTATTCAACGCCGTACGGAACACCTCGATGGGCGCCTCACCGGTTTTTTCTTCAATTATTTCAAATGCCTGATATAAGATCTTTCGCGCTACGCCTTTTTTGCCGTCCCGCATCAAGTTATTCACGAACCGGGTAACCAATTTATCCTGGAAAATCGGATCCGGTTGTATTTCTCTTTTTTCTGCCTTTCTTCTGCGCATAGTATATAAAGGTTAAAAATCCTTGTTACCCTTTTGGTTTCTTGGTACCGTAGTGGCTCCGCCCCTGCTTGCGGTCGTCAACACCGGCTGTATCCAGGGTTCCGCGTACGATATGATATCGAACGCCCGGGAGATCTTTTACCCGGCCGCCGCGGATCAGCACAATACTGTGCTCCTGCAGATTATGGCCTTCACCGGGTATATAAGCCGTCACTTCCATACCGTTGGTAAGTCGAACCCTTGCCACTTTTCGCAGCGCTGAGTTTGGCTTCTTTGGAGTGGTTGTATAGACACGGGTACATACTCCCCGTTTTTGTGGGCAGTTTTGCAGAGCTGGAGCAGTTGTTTTGCTCGTCTTGCTTTTTCTACCTTTGCGTATGAGTTGTTGTATTGTAGGCACGGATTTACCTGTTTATTTTCGTAAAATCAAGAGCTCACTAAGATATGGATTTAACCTACACTAAAGCAAAATTTTCACTTCAATTTTTCTCTTTTACACGTAAATCCTTTTATTCATTTCAAAACTGAGGTTTCAGGCGTCAATTGTGACGCTTTATATATTTTAACTGATATAAATCAGTATATCACTATTGAAATTACTAGATCTTCATAATCTGAGCCGTAAACGCCTCGAAGCCTTGCAGGCATCCGGGATTGAATATCCTGAAGAGCTGCTGCTGCTTTTCCCAAGGCGCTATATCGACAAATCCAATATCGTCCCCATTGCCATGCTGCGCGAATCCGGTGAACCCGTAACTGTAGTGGGCAAGGTTATCTCAAAAAATGTAACCGGATTTCGCAGAAGCAAACGGCTTGAAGTGACCATCCGGGATCAAAGCGGTGCAATGAAAGCTGTTTTTTTTAAGGGATGGAAGTACTTCATTACCCAGTTCAAGGAAGATGAGTGGGTAGCCCTTTACGGAAAGGCAAAACAGTTTGGCAGATCCATGAGTATGGCCCACCCGGAAGTAGATCCCGTTCAGGATCCGGATAACCTTGAACAGTTTGAAACCCTCATTCCCATCTACCCCGGCAACAAGTACTTTTCCAAAGCTTACATCTCCAATTCGCTTATTAAAAGCTGGACAGACCAGATTCTCTCATCAACCAGGGTGGCCGAATGTCTCCCTGAAAAGATCCTGAAGCGGCACTCGTTTCCTGAAAGGCACCGGGCCTTTCAGACCATCCATCAACCGCGGAGCCGGAAAGAGTCTCAGGATGCCCTTTTGCGCTTCAAATATGAAGAGTTTTTTCTATTTGAACTCAGCATGGCAAAAGTTAAAAATATCCGAATTTCGAGAGCGGAAGGCACCGTTCTGAAACCGGGCACGCTTACAAAAGCTTTTTTTAATGAAATTCTCCCTTTTTCACTGACAGATGGCCAGAAAGATGCCTTGGGCGACATCAAAACAGATCTGCAGTCCGGCCTGCAGATGAATCGCCTGATCCAGGGTGATGTGGGAGCCGGAAAAACCGTTGTGGCCATCGGTTCGATGCTTATCGCAGTCGATAACGGCCTTCAGGCGGCACTCATGGCTCCAACCGAAATTCTTGCCGAACAGCACTATCAGACAATTCAAAAATATCTTGAACCCCTCGGCCTGAATTTCCGGCTGCTCACCGGCGGACAAAAAACCGCCCTGCGCAGAGACATTCTCACGGATATTGAGGGAGGTACGTGCCAGATTGTTGTGGGTACGCACGCCATTTTTCAGGAGGCTGTAAAGTTCCACAAACTGGGCCTTGCCGTGATTGACGAACAGCACCGGTTCGGTGTAAAGCAGCGAAACGAGATGCTGCTCAAAGGCGATCACCCCCACCTGCTGGTGATGTCGGCCACGCCTATCCCCCGTTCGCTGGCCATGACCATTTACAGTGATCTCGATATCTCAATCATCAAGGATATGCCAGCCGGGCGCAAACCGATCAAAACGGCCGTGCGAACTGACAAGGAGCGCGAAAATGTATACGATTTTCTGGAAGAGAGTATCCGTGCGGGCGATCAGGCCTATGTGGTTTTTCCGCTGATAGAGGAGTCGGAAGCGATGGACCTGAAAGACGCCACCATGGGATTCGAAAAGCTAAAGCGCCGGTTCCCTGAGTCCCATATCGATCTGCTTCACGGCAGGATGAAACCGGATGAGAAGGAGGGCATAATGAAACGGTTCGTGGAGGGAGAAACCCAGATATTGGTCTCTACCACCGTGATTGAGGTGGGAGTGGACGTACCAAACGCCTCCATCATGATCATTGAGCACGCAGAACGATTCGGGCTGTCGCAGCTGCATCAGCTGCGTGGCCGGATCGGTAGGGGCGGTAAGCAGAGCTACTGCATCCTGATGCCGGACACAAAACTGAGTAAAGACGGACGTTTCCGGCTTAAAAAGATGATCGATACCAGCGATGGTTTTGAAATAGCCGAGGCCGACCTGAAGCTTCGGGGCCCCGGCGACTTTCTTGGCACCAAGCAGAGCGGACTGCCCGAATTCAGGTATGCCGACATTGTAGAAGACCGGCTGCTGCTCGAACAGGCAAAAAATGACGCATGGAATATCATCAAAATTGATCCGGACCTTGAACTCCCTGAGCATCGGGAACTGAAAAAGGTGTTCGGGCCCTATTTTAAGGAGAGGGCTGAGTTCTTTGGGGTTGGGTAACCGCGGAGTCGCGGTTCAGATGGATACTCCCCGGAATCTTTTGATCATGAAGAGAGAAACATGTATGCTAATAAAAAAAGCCATTCCGGCAAAAAATCGGAATGGCTTTCAAAGTTTTAGGACTATTAAATTTTAGGATTCCATCGCTTTGTCTATCAGCAAATGGATATGAGCCGTGTGTGCACGGGTTTCGTTATTTGCCGCCCCCCTGGCTCCTGTCATCTCTTTGATTTGCTGCAGGTTGTAAAGCGCAGCCGACTTTGCAATCCTGTCATGGGCATCGCTTCCAAGTATACCGATCAATCGCTCGGTGTATGCAATCTGCAGGTTCTGCCTGAACGTATTCACGTTACTGTCCGCATCTTCCTCAAAGATGGCAGCGGTCAAATCTGCGGTCACATCAGCAACGGAATACTCATTTCCGTAGGTTCTGGAATCGGTTATGCGCTTCATTGTGGCCGGATGCATCAGATGATTCAGAACATTGGTTTGAGCTCCGAGAACCAAATCGTGAATTTTCGGGTCTTCCGTTGAAGAAAAGAAGTTAAATCCGCGGCGCTGTATCTGAAGGTAGCTGTACACGTCATGCGATGAACTATACGCTTCCGGTGCAAAAAGATATTCTGCCAGGTAGCTCATGGCCTCCTTCTGCTTTTCAGCCGGTACTGGCGTAAATGGTCTGGAACCTCCGTCCTGACCGATAAAAGCTCGATCACGATACACACCTCCTATCTGGCGGGATATAACTCCGGCCTGGGTGGCCCTGCGCCCCATCAGGGTAAAAAAGGCATTTCTTAGCTCCTGATATGACTGTCCCTCACGGGTTCCGTATTTCTCGACAAGTCCATTCTTTAATTCACCTGTCAGTTCGATCCTGTCTACGGCGTAAGCAACTGGATCACTTGACATATCATCAATCATCACACGGGGGTCAATTGCCTTGCCAGGTGAACGCATGTCATCGGCATCGTTTCCGAAAGCAAGTTCAGGTTCGGTTGACCTCGACAGTACGTCTTCCCTGTAATCTTCATCATCGAGTTCCGGGTTGTAACCAAATTCTATTGCCCAGATATCATAAGGACCCGGCTTGATATCATAGTACCGGCCCTGATTGCTGCGATCGCTGCTTACATTAACCGTTGAGTAATCCATTACCGAACCGGTCAGCCCAATGGTATTTGCAAGTTCTTCGCTGTGTATATCAGCGGGTGAATGAAGCGTACTTGCCTGCATATTATGACTTAGACCCAGCGTATGCCCCACTTCATGCAAAATCAGCATGGTAAGAGCTTCCTTTTGAAATTCGGAAAATTCCTCCTCCGGGGCGCCCATCACGTGAAGGGCACTCATTCCAAACTGGTTATTTTGTTGCATATGATGGCCAAACGTACAGTAGGATCCATTCATGGCTTCCCCCAGCCTCTCCCTCATGGCGATGTCGTCCGCAAAAATATCCTGCTCCCTCATTCGATTGGAGAAAAAGACCCACTCCAGCATCACATCCGCACCCAGTATTTGCCCGGTTCTCGGATTCACAAAACTGGGCCCGTACCCACCAAACGGGGGGATCGGAGAGGAAGTCCATCTGAGTACATTGTATCGGATATCGCCTGCTTCCCATTCGGCATCATCGGGCTGTACCTTAACCTCGATTGCATTTGTAAAGCCGGCGGCCTCAAAAGCTTCATTCCACGCAAGGGTTGCCTCCTTTATTGTTTCCCGGAATTCGAGAGGGGTGGTGTTTTCAATCCACCAGACAATCGGCTCCACCGGATCAGACAGTTCAGCTTCTGGATTTTGCTTCACCAAATGCCACCTGTGAATCAGGTCGCGATAGGGCGTTGCATCCGTACTGACCTGATCATCCGTTTCCGTCATGAAATACCCGACACGCGGATCATCATATCTGGAACGGTAGTCATTCTCAGGCATTTCAATAAAGCTGTGCTGAAAGCGGATGGTCACAAACCGGTTATCCGTAACGGCATCGCTTGTGGCGCCCATTGAGAACGGTGAGTCGTACACGTACTCCACAACGACATCTGTATTCTCGGGATAACTTCTGATCTCAGAATATTTGGTTTTTTCCCTGCTGAGGCTGCCCAGCGAAAAAGATCCCGGTCGCTGAGCCGGGCTCGGGCTTGGTTTAATCTGGTTGAAATTTTCCGATAAAAATATGGCATTACCGTCAATCAGCATGATACCGTTCTCTTTATCTTCGGCCTCAATTTTTGCAGAGACTAAGGTGGCCTCGGATATATTGGCTTCCGCTGCCCTGCTCAACGGACTATCCTCATCGAAATAGTAATTTGTGTTCTGAGCTACAAACTCAATCCGGTCATAATATTTACGCACCTTAAACACTTTATTGTCGCGGTAAGCGCCCCTGAAATGACCGGCTTCAAGAACCCCATCCTGTGACAGACCAAAATAGATGTACTCTTTATCGAGCTGATCTTCTTTAATAGCCAGTTTAGTTGAGCCGTTTGTGGTGTCCTGATAAACCGTGAACAGCCCTTCGTAGGCAATGGACTTCTCTATGGCTTTTTCAAATTCGGATGTTCCTTTTTCAGAAGTTTCCTGCTGAGCGGAAGCGGCATTTTGTGTTGTAGAACAGGCAACTGTGAATAACAGCCCACATGCTATTAATCCATACCTGAATAAAATCCTAGTATTCATAAACAATTAACTTTTATACAGAGGTTATTAATGGGTGAAAAACTAAACAGAGAGGCAAACCCCGAACGAACTTTTCCAGTAAAATCCGCTACTGAATCTCATTCGGATATTATAGCGCGAAAGTTTCAGTGCTTCAACAATTATCCTTCCTTCACTCCCGCCAGTTCCAGAATTCTCCTGTACTCCTCTTCGGTTACTTCCGTGATGGAGAGTCTTTTTCGCTTGAAGAGCTGCATCTCCAGCAGGTCGTCGTGCTCCTTCAGCTCATCACGGGTAACCGGATTGTCGAACTTGCGGATGAACTTAACGTCCACCAATTGCCAGCGCGGATCGCTTTCACTGCTTTTTTCGTCAAAGTATTTACTGTCGGGGTCAAACTGCAGAGGATCCGGATACGGCTCGGTGCATACTTCCATCTCACCCACGATAGCAGGAGGCTTTACGTTCGAGTGGTAGAAAAAGGCACGGTCGCCTACGTTCATGCGGTCTCTCATGATGTTACGCGCTTCGTAGTTGCGAACCCCGCTCCAGTGGATTTGTCCGTCGCGTTCCAGATCATCTATGCTGTACGCATAGGGTTCGGATTTCATCAGCCAGTACTGTTTTTTACTCATCAATAAATAGGGTTTATATTCATGGTTTGATTACCGCAGAAGCGCTGAGGACGCGGAGTACTATTTTTTCATGCTCGCTTCTCGCTTCAGCGATACAACCAACGTGTTATATATTTTTTGCATTCCAAGGAATTTAACGGATGACCGAAATCAATCAAATACCAAAAAGGGACCTGTTATTCTGGAGCGGCGGAAAGGATGCTTTTCTGGCTCTACGCTATTACAAGGATGAATATAAAACCGATCCGCTTCTGATCACCACATATGATGATGAGAGCAGACTGGTTCCTCACCAGCAAATACCGATTGAGAGAATCAGGCGGCAGGCTGCCGCGCTGAGTCTGATCCACTTCGCTGTACCCATCTCATATCCAGCAGATAATGACACCTATTTGAATGCTTTAAAAAATGCCTTTCAGGCAATTCCATATCAAATCGAAAGGCTGATATTCGGCGATCTGCACCTGAAGGATATCCGTAAATGGAGGGAGGAGCAGTTTCATGCCTTGGGGTATAACACTGCATTTCCCATCTGGGCTAAATCTGTTGACGAGCTGATTGACAGGCTTGAGAAAGAACCGGTAACCATTCGGGTGTCGGCGGTGATGCAGTCCTGCCGTGAGCATATAGCCCCCGGAGATCTGTATAACCGTGATTATGCTTACTCACTCCCTGACCATATCGACCCGATGGGTGAGAATGGGGAGTTTCATACCGAAGTGGTTTTTTGATGTATAATAAATCCCTTTGCGTCCCTCTGAGGCCTTTGCGGTTTAACCTTTTGTGCACTGTACTTCTCAAATACCCGTGAACATAGGCTTAACATAACTCATCAATTAGCTTCTGCATGTCTGGCCAGGTCAACAATCCGACGAACTACGCGCCCCGAAGTCTCGGGGTGCCAAAAGACGCAAAGACAATGCCTTCAACTGTACCGATCAATGTACCACTTTACGGTTTGGGTGAGCAGCTCATCGAAGTTTTTTGAGGGCGCCCAGTTGAGTTCCTCTTTGATTTTAGATATATCCACCGAGTAGCGATAATCGTGTCCGGGACGATCGGTAACGAATGAAATCAGGCTCTTGTAATCGCCGTCGGGTCCCTCTCCCTTTTCGCGATTCAGTATCTCACAGATATGCCTCACAAGCTCGATGTTTTTCCATTCGTTCTCGCCTCCGATATTGTAATGCCCTCCAGCGGCACCTTCAAAAAACACGGTCACGAGTGCGCGGCAGTGGTCATCGACATGCAGCCAGTCGCGAACATTGTCACCTTTTCCGTACACAGGAATAGGTTGATGGGCCAGGGCTTTTCGTATCACTGTGGGGATAAGTTTCTCATCGTGCTGATGCCGCCCGTAGTTATTGGAGCAGTTTGTAATCACCGTGTTCAACCCATAGGTGTGGTAATACGACCTTACAAGCATATCACTCCCGGCCTTTGTGGCTGAGTAGGGTGAGTTCGGTGCATACGGTGTATCCTCACTGAAAGCTCCCTCATCGTCCAGCGTACCGTACACCTCATCCGTGGAGACATGAAGAAACCGCTTCACCTTATTGTCATTGACCTCATCAAACCAAAGCTGACGGCACTCCTCCAGAATGTTGAACGTACCCACTACATTTGAGAGAACGAACGGCTCGGGCCCCAGTATGGAGTTGTCAACATGCGATTCTGCTGCCAGGTGAAAAACTCCATCGGGCTGCCAGGATTTCACCACATCCTTCACCCGGTTGCGGTCTGTGAGGTCCAGCTTCTTAAAGTGATAGCGCCTTGAATTCTTAAGCGGACTCAGAAAGTTTATGTCCGAAGCATAGGTCAGCTTGTCAATATTCAGGATTTCTATATCCGGATAGGTATCGTGAATATGCAAAATCAGATTTGACCCTATAAATCCGGCTCCCCCGGTTACAATCAGTTTCATAACGGATACGCACTTTTATTTTGTTATCTCTTTTTACCCCTAAAGCACTCAGAATAAGTCTTTAGTATCCATATCATCAATGTATGGCAGATTCCTGTCTTTTTCCGATAAAATCGGTTCATTCACCTGCCAGTCGATATTCAGCGCTGGATCGTCCCATCTAACACCGCGTTCAAGTTGTTTGTTGTAATAGGTATTGCACTTGTAATAAACCGCCGCTTCGTTTGAAAGCACTGAAAATCCATGAGCGAAGCCGGAGGGTATCAGCACCATGTGCCTGTTTTCGGCGCTTAACACTGCAGAGTAATATTGCCCGAACGTGGGGGAGCTTTCTCTCATGTCGACTGCTACATCAAGGATTTCTCCATGAACCACCATCACCAATTTAATCTGCGAAGCAGGCGGAAGCTGATAGTGCAGTCCTCGGATAACTCCCTTTTTTGAAACAGACAGATTATCCTGAACAAATTCATAATCAAGGCCCTGGGTTTTGAGCCACTCCTGACGGAAAGTTTCCAGAAATAAGCCGCGATTATCTTTATAAATATCCGGCTTAACGAGCAGAATGTTTTTTAACGGCGCCGGTTCAATCTTCATAGGTTTCCTTTTTTAACTCCAGCAATTTACGCAGACCATCCTTCCACTGAAGGGGTATAAGTCCTTCAGAACGTATTTTTTCCGTTGCAAGCAGTGAAAATGCTGGGCGGACGGCTGCAGTGGGATACTCTGCGGTTGTCACTCTTATAACACCCGTATCCATATTCAGCTGTTCAAAAATTTCTTCGGCAAAATCGGCCCATGAAACAACCCCTGTACAGCTAACATGGAATGTCCCTGTTCTTTCCTTTTCAAGTAATGTCATGGTTTTATCAACCACATCAAAGGTAAAAGACGGTGAACCGATCTGATCGTCAACTACGCTCAACTCTTCCCGCTCGTTGCCCAGTCTGATCATCGTGTTTACAAAATTGGTACCTGATGCACTGCAGAGCCATGATACGCGTACTAAAAGCCACTTGGCTTCTGACTTTTCAAGTTCCTGCTCCCCTGCAAGCTTCGAGTCGCCATAGCGGTTAACGGGTGCCCGGTTTGCAGTCTCGGGATATCCCTTCGGATATTTACTGCGGTCTTCCGCTTTGCCCGGAAAAACGTAGTCTGTGCTGTAGTGAACCAGCATAATGTCATTTTCGGCGCAGGCATCTGACAGATGTCTCACCCCGTCACGGTTCGCCCGAAATGCCGCTTCAGGTTCCGACTCAGCCTGATCCACCGCAGTGTACGCCGCGCAATTGACTACAACATCGGGTCTTTTCGCCTCCAGCATACTCATTACACACTCCGGATCTGTGATGTCCATCTCGGATGATGTGAGGGCAATCGCTTTATGCCCTTCCGCCGCAGCTAAAAATTTAGCCCACTCACTGCCCAGCTGGCCACCAGCACCAGTTATCAGAAATTTCATTTTCCGACTGATTTGAAGATCAGATCGTTCGCCGCCCGGTAGGATTCATGCGTGCCCGCATCGGTCCACCACCCCTCCAGTTCCGACCATACCATATTTCCCTCATGGATGTAGTAATTGTTTACCTCGGTGATCTCAAGCTCTCCTCTGTTTGAGGGTTCCAGGTTTTTAATAATCTCAAACACGGTAGAATCGTACATGTAAATTCCTGTAACAGCAAATTCAGAGCCGGGCTGATCCGGTTTTTCCTCAATGGAGACGATTTTTTCACCATCCAGCACCGGCACGCCAAAGCGCCCCGGATCGGGTACTTTTTTGATCAGTATCTGCGCACCGCTTCCCGGGTAGTTACTCAGAGCCTGGCCAATCCCGGCTTCAAAAATATTATCACCCAATATGACCGTCATCGGCTCTGTTCCCGCAAAGTTCTGCGCCAGTCCGAGCGCCTGAGCTATACCTCCGGCCTCATCCTGAACCTTGTAGGTAAAACGGCAGCCGAATTCACTCCCCGAACCAAGCAGGTTCACCACATCTCCCATGTGCTCGGTGCCTGTAACAATCAGTATTTCATCAATTCCCGCTCCCGTAAGCTTTTCAATGGGGTAGTAGATCATCGGCTTGAAACCTATGGGAAGAAGATGTTTATTGGTTACTTTGGTGAGCGGATACAGCCGTGAGCCTGTTCCACCTGCTAGAATAATTCCTTTCATAGTTAATTATTAAAAATTTATCACTTACTAAATTACCGAAAGCCGTAATAAAAGTGCTCCGGAAGCGTCCTTAAATCGATTCTAATTCCCTAATAGAGTACATAATGATTATTTTAAGATAAATAAAAAATCAACACTACCATTTGCTTCACCTCCGCTTCAGGTGAAAAATACATATGAGTAAGCCCCTATTCACAAAAATGTTTGTTTTTGGACTGGCATTATTGTCTGTGATAGGAGGGGTACGTGAAGCAGCTGCACAGGATGTGATTCAGGCCTCGGGAGGAACCATTATTTCCATCGATACGGTGATTGACGGCGTTTTTACATCAATCAGCGGACCCACCATTCGTGAAACCAGCGCAGGTCAGCTTTCCAATAATGGAACCATCGTACTTACACTGCCCTCAGGATTTGAGTGGAATTCTTCACTCACAGGAACCAATATTATCGTGGATATCGCACCTGTTGGAGCTCAGAATACCGGCTTAAACGTCGTATTTGAATCGATATCCGCAACGGAAGCAACATTTCGCGTAACATCCGAAAGCCGCAGCCGGGGCGCAGGGCAGGGGCCCGGTCGGGTGACCATCAGCGGCCTTGAACTTATTCCAACCACTACCAGCGTTCCAAATACCGGACAAATCACCAATACCGGCTCCACAGGCCCGACCGGCGTGAATTATGGCAGTTTAAGCACGATTCCGGGAAGTATTGAGGAGGTAAATGTTGAAACCGTCGCTGACGGAACCGGCAGTATCGTATCGGCACAGTCGCTACTTGCAGCCGAGAGTCTTGAGGTATTTGCAATTGCACGAGATGCGGGAGGTAATTTTATTGAAAATATAGCACTTGGCGGAGCATCCGACTGGAGACTTATCAACATCACCGGGAACCTTGATCAAAGCAACCTGACCCCTGCCGCTAACCTTCGCAGTGCCACCTTTTCCTCCAATTTAACCGGATCTGCGAATATTGAAGCATTTTTCAGCGGTGCTATTTTAAATCCCTCGGGCACAATCACTGTTCTTCCCAGAGAAGCCAGCCAAATGGTTATTCAAACTCAGCCTTCAGAAAATGCTGTTGCAGGAGTTCCATTTGACAGGCAACCGGTGATTGAACTGCTCGACTTTTTCGGAAATCGCGCAACAGTAGACAACTCCACAAATGTATCAGCAGCCATTCTAAGCGGTGGAGGATCCCTTCTTGGCACGTTAACGTCTACCTCTGTGAACGGCCTTGTATCATTCGGCGATCTTGCACTAACGGCTGCCGGAAACATTACACTGGAGTTTTCGTCAGGCTCTCTGAGTTCGGTCATATCGGATCCGATCACGGTAGAAGCTGGAGCTCCATCACAGATGCAGTTTTTAACACTGCCACAAAATGTTACAGAGGGAATCATTATATCACCTTCAATCACAGTCGGTCTGTATGATGCTTTTAACAATCCGGCTCCTGTATCCGGAATATCCATCAGCCTGGCTCTGGAAAGCGGGTCCGGCACCTTTACCGCCAGTGATCAGCTAACGAATGCAGCGGGTGTCGCTGCCTTTGACGACGCCGTATTCGCTACGCAGGGAACCAAAACCATCAGGGCATCAGCAGCAGGCGGCTCCATTGCAGATCAGATTAGCGGTGATATCACGGTTTTGGGTGACGATCAGGTCTCCAATTTTCTTATCGAAGCAACAGATGGTTCGGCAATCGGCACACAGACTGCCGGCGTACCTTTTGATGTGCGCATAACGGCTGTCAACGGTTCCGGAACAACTATTACTGATTTTACGGGCACAGTGGATATTACGTCGACAAGCTCAATTGCAAGCGGGGGCGGAACCACAGCGGCTTTTACAGCTGGTGTACTGGCCGCCCATACCGTTTCCCTGACCACGTCTGGTGAGCATACCCTGACAGCAACTATTACAGGTGAAACCGTATCCGGCACATCGGAATTATTCACCGTCAACCCTGCAGGTGTTGACTTCGCTTCCTCTGAAGTAACCGCAAATCCGGAACGGATTGTGGCAAACGGTACATCTACATCAGATCTCACGGTAACACTCAGGGACGAATTTGGGAATCAGGTGAACAGCGGCGGTGAAACCATCGAGTTAACCACGACATCCGGTCAGCTAAGTAACCAGAATGTGGCCGGTGAATCGTCTCTTTTTGCGGATGATAACAGTGACGGTACATATTCAGCGACACTCACATCCGCAGACTCGATTGATGTGGCAACCATCACGGCACTTGAAAACAGCACAGCATTTGCTACTACCGATGTTGAGTTTGTTTCCGGTGAGATCAATGCATTTCTGATCACACTGCCAGAGAACGCAGGTGCCCCGGCTGTACAGACTGCCGGTATGCCATTTAACATCTCCGTTGAGGCCGTTGACATAAGCGGCAACCGGATAGTAAGCTTTTCCGGCAATCTCCAGTTTACATCCGAGGCAGACATCAGCAGTGGTGAGACTGCGGTCATTAATAACGGATTTCTTGAAAATCACCCCGTTACCATTACATCCACCGGAGACGATATCACACTCTCAGTCACCGATCCCAGTCTTTTTGGCATCAGCGGTACAAGTGTTCCTTTTGTAGTTGTGGCAAACGATCCGGAACCATCCTTATCGCAGGTATCCGTAAATCCGGCCGTGATCAAAAATAACGGGGTGGATCAAAGCACTGTAACTGTCATTTTGAGGGATCAATTCTTAAATCAGGTATTCGCAGATTATACCTCATCCATTTCTCTATCGTCCATTCAAATTTCAGAAAATGGCATTCCAACCGGTGGAACGCCGGACGCAACGCTGGGTGCACTTACATTTTTCCCTCTCAGCGGGGAATACAAGGCAGACCTTTCGTCAACCACAACCCGGGAAGTAGTGGAAATATCTGCCGACTACAATGGCACCGCACTCCCGCAAAACCCACAGGTCAGCATCGTTGCACCGAACACATGGCAGCCCAGCGGGGCACCTAATCAGCGAAATGACTGGACTCGCACCGAAAACTGGTCTTTGGGAACCGTACCCGGACCCACCGATTTCGTGATCATTCCGGGCGGAGCAGCAGATTATCCCGATCTGGATCTGAATGTCAGTATTGGAAGTATTGAGATAGAATCCGGTGGGGAACTGGTGCTTTTTGGGGGAAATTCAATAGACATATCCGGAAGCGCAGAAGTGAACGGAATCTTTGATATCGAAGACGACACGTTTCTCGATATTCGCGGCGACTTTACCGGCACAGGCTCTTTTTCAACTGGGGTGTCCGTTGAGATTGATCTCGGCGGTGATGTGACCATTGACAGTTTTCTTGCCCGAACAAATGATTCCATCATCCGTTTGAATGGCGAATCGCAGCAGGTAGTTAATTCTCCGAACATTCTTGCCCAACGCCTTGAAGTGCTCAATAATGTTTTGGTTACCACCGGCGACCTGATTGATTCAAATGACATTTTTATATCTGACGGCAATACGCTGGAACTCCAGACCGGGGCTGGCATCACACTCGATGCCACAAATACCATAACAGGTGAAGGAACCCTTCTACTGAACGATAATACACTTGTAGTTCGGGGCAATTTTGATCTGAACCGCGTTGATGCAAGCGAAGGAACCGTCATTTTCGGAATCCGTCTCGACGAAAATTTTGTTGATTTTCCGGATCTTGAACAGCAGCAGATTGCCAACCTGAGTGAAATGAAGAATGTGATCATAAACAACATTAACGGCGTACGAACTTTTCAGGACATTTTGGTTGACGGTACCCTGGTACTTGAAAACGGTGAGCTGATCATTGCATCAGGCAGCAATTTTATAGCTCCAGACATCACGTATAACAACGGTTCACTTACTTTTCAGAGAACCATCAGTCAACCGGGCTGGCGGTTAATGAGTTCCCCCATAACGTCTACATTCGATGACCTTTTTGGAGAACTCACCGTTCAGGGAATCGGCGGAACAACGTTCATTGACCGGCAACCCAATATCCTGTGGTACGACGAATCGGTTGAGGGTACGGATAATCAGCGCTGGAGGGCTCCTGCCAACGTTGCTGACAATCTTGAAACCGGACGCGGTTATTTCTTCTATGTATTCGGCGATGTTCCCGGAGACAGCGACTACAATGATAATCTGCCAACCACGCTTTCCGTTAACGGACAGGAAAACATTCCTGCAGCTGCGGATTTTACGTTTCCCGTTACCTACACCGCGGCAGCTGATACAGGCTGGAACATCGTAGGTAATCCTTTTGGTGCAACTCTGAATTGGGACGACGCGGGATGGACCAAGGAGAATATAGACAATGTGATTTATGTTTGGGACCGCGCGAGCAATCAATACCGATACTGGAACGGAGTAGCAGGCAATCTTGGAAATGGACTCATTGCGCCTTTTCAGGCTTTTTGGGTGAAGGCAAATGCAGAAGATCCGGAGCTCAGTGTGCAGACCGGCGCTAAAACTACCGGTGGTATCTTCAGAAAAGAGAACCGATATGAACAGATCCCTGTAATTGCCCTCGAACTTGAAACCGAGTTTCATTCCACTTCCACTCATTTTTCATTTACTGAAAATGGAAGTTTTGCAACCGATTCGCAGGACGCGTACCGTCTGCTGCCTTTCGAAGCGGACACCTATCTGGAAATCTATTCCCTTTTTGAAGACGGTACCGAACTGGCTGTAAATAACCTTCCCAGGGATTTTGGAAAAACCATTGAAATTCCTGTTCAGGTTGGTGCATTGCAGGATGCAACCTTTTACAATGGGCTGGTAACCATGACATGGTCTGAATTTGAAAACATTCCGGAAAGCTGGACTGTGGAACTTCAGGACAATCATACCGGCAATCGGATTAATCTGCGGGAGACAACGTTTTACGACTTCGAGGTAAGCGGCCAGGGCAAGTCGCTATATGCCATGAACACCGTTGAGAATTTCAGGCTTCTTGCCAAAGCAAAATCGAACTCATCCAATCCGCGTTTCAGTCTTCTGATAACGCCAGGAAGTGATGGAAGCGAGTTTCCTGAAGAGGTAATGCTTGATCAGAACTTCCCGAATCCATTCAATCCCGTTACCTCTATACGTTTCGGACTGCCGGCTGAAGACAGAGTAAGAATTGATGTTTACGATGTATTGGGCCGCAAGGTACTCACCCTTACCGATCAGCGATATCAGGCCGGATTCCATTCAGTTCAGTTTGACGGACGTTCCCTTTCAAGCGGCGTATATCTTTACAGGCTGATTACGTCGGACCGTGTGATGAACAAAAAAATGACTTTTATCAAATAGTATCTGTCACGGATTCTGCAGTCTCTGATATTCAGATGAGTGCGCCGGATCCACATTCTGCAGAAGGGTGAGTGCACGGTTACGCACCTCCCGGTCTGCCTCCATCAGGATTGCCACGATCTCGGTGTACTTGGTTCCGAAGAACAGATCGTACAGATAATTATTTGTTGTGGTTCGCTTGTTGTCGCGGATCAGCTCCAGCGCCGCAATCACCTCCTCTCTGGCCTCTGAAGGATCCGCCGTAAAACGGTCGAGGCCCTGACGGTGATAGCGATAGAGTGCCCTTCTGAAGTCACCGTAGGCGTTACCGGTCAGGTCATTAATAAGGCCGAACCGATTTCGCTGTGAACCGATCGACCGGCCCCAGCCGAATGCGCCGGAATTCTGGCCCAGTTCAAAAATGTTCAGTGCACTGTTATAGAATTGCGTCCCTCCAAGCTCTGAAAACGTATCATAATCCAGTCCCAGCAGCACATAAGCATAAAAATCCAGAAAACTGGTCAGTTCATCGAATAGCAGATCGTCCCGTATCAGGCTTCTGTTCCTGGAATAGTTAAACCGCCAGTTATTGTCACTGATAACCATCACGGTTGAAAACCGGTTACTGTCATAGATAGGCCTGCGTATAGATAGGATAGCTTCCGCACTGTAGTTGAACTGACTGTCTACTCCCGTAAGAAGGATTTGAATGCTGCACTGTATTCGCTCCTGCTCCTGAAACCGGTCATTCGACCATCTGTTTTCATTGAGGTATCTCTCTATTTCCGGTTCCAGCTCCATCACATAGTCATAAGCTGAACCGCTGATCTGACGGTTGTTAACCGAAACGTCGCAGTCAAACTCCTGTGCCTGGGCGGCTAGCGTCCAGCCAAAAGTCAAAACAAATAGGATACAAACTCTGGGCATGGTTCATTGGATTTTATGAAGTATTTGATCATAATAAATGCAGAGTATCAAGGGGAACATAGAAAATCGGAGAAATGAATGTAAACGTCCATGCCGGAATATCGGCAATTCTGTGGACTGTATTGCTTTTCTTCACAGCAGAGGGCACAGTCTACTCTCAGTTCAGTATGGGTGCCGCGCCTGCCACAATGGGTCACACCGGCACCGCGTTGAAGCACTCTTCCTGGGCAGTGTTTAATAACCCTGCCTGGATATCAACGAAAGAGCAGACAGTTTCTTTTTTCGCCTATCGGTTTTCGGGACTTCATGAGCTGACCGATATGGCAGCAAGTGTCACAATCCATGTGCCGTTCGGGGCAGCCGCTGCGGGAGTTCACAGGTTCGGATTTGATCTCTATTCGGAGCAGCGAATCGCCGCAGCATTCAAAAAAGAGCTGGGTGCCCTCCATGCAGGGGTATCAGTGGTGTACCATCATGTATCTATCGGAGGCGGATATGGTACAGCGGGAACAACTGGTGTGCTGGCCGGCATTGGAATAGAGCTAACAGAACAATTGCAGATTGCCGGACGCACAGGGTATCTGAACCGCCCTGAATTAGGCAGTTCCAATGAACCTGTTTATGCCTCAACAGCTGCAGGAATCAGGTACTCTGTATCCGAAAGGGCTTATATCACAGCAGACTTCGTCAAGGACCCTGACTTTCCGCTTTCTGCAAGAGCCGGGATTGAATTCAGGCTGATTGAATCTCTGACAGTGCGCTCTGGCTTGTCAGGCCGGCCCTCCTCCTACGGCTTCGGATTTGGTTACGATCCAGGCCCAATCCGAGTCAATATGGGAGTTCAACAGAATCAACCTCTGGGCATGAGTGCCGCGATGGATCTGATCGTTCCATTCTAACCCACTATATGAAAATAAGATGCCGATAAAGCACTTTTCCTTATTAGTTCTATCGGTCGTGTTATTGGTTCCTCTATGTTTGGCAGCGCGACAGGCAGATTCCGTCATGGTAAATCTGGAACGAGATCTTGAAAAAGCTGTAGAGAACCTTGAGCCGGATGATCCTGATTCCGATCCGGAATACATACTGACTTATCTGCAGGAGCTCGCGGCAAACCCGGTAAACATTAACCGGGCTGATTTGGACGAACTGCTTCTTATACCCGGTTTAAATTTTCGACTGGCGTCGGCCATAGTAACCTACCGTTTGGAAAATGCACCCTTTGAATCAGCAGCAGATCTGATTCGCGTACCCGGCCTGGGTAAAGCGACAGTGAAATCACTTCACCCCTATATCACGGCCGGCAGCAGACAGGAGCAGGCTCGCGATCTGTATCTGAACAGAAAATATTGGCTGAATAACTTGCGCGGAGAGATGATTAGCCGTTACCGCTCCATACTGCAGAAACAGGACGGTTATATCCGTCCCGACAGTCTTGGGGGCTTTCGCGGGGGACCGGTTCATTATTATCAGCGCTTTAAATTTACCAGCAGCAAACTGTCTCTGAATATCACACAAGAAAAAGACCCTGGAGAAGCCGTTACGGGCATCGGCGGCTTTGATTACAGCTCATGGCATATTGCCGTTCAGCAGGCCGGACAGCTGCAGAGTCTGGTTATCGGCGACTACAGCTTGTCATTTGGCCAGGGGCTGCTGTTATGGACAGGCGGCTCATTCGGCAAAAGCAGAGACGTGGTAAAATCTGTTAGCCGAAACGAGCGCGGGGTACGGCCCTATGGCTCAGCAGCTGAAGCTGCCGGGTTTCGCGGTGTGGCTTTCACATACGGAAACAGGCTTCAGATTTCCGGATTTTACTCAAACCGAAAGCGCACGGCTTCTGTCAGGGATTCTGTCCATATCCGGTTTCCTGGTGCATCCGGATACCACCGCACCATTTCCGAATTAAGCAGAAGGCATAATCTGACACAAAAAACCACAGGCGGACGTTTGCGGTACCGGTTCAGAAACGGTCATGCGGGAATAACCGGTTACACAAATCACTTTTCACGGCCTGTCGATCCCGGCAACCTGTCCTATCAGCAGTACCGTTTCAGCGGCCACAGACTCACCGGAATCTCAGCCGATGCCGGTTTGCTTATCCGGGGCTCCTACCTGTTTACCGAAGGGGCTTTTACCTCACATGGCGGAAAAGGCCTGCTTATCGGACTTGAACAGAATTTGGGTCCAAAGACCGACGCCGTAGTGCTGTTTCGCCGTTATGAACAAGACCTGCAGTCCATTTTTGGTGGAGCCTTTGGTGAACAGAGCGGACTGACTTCCAATGAATATGGATTTTACTCAGGTTTAATCCACAAGATTGGCTCGTTCCTGGAATTGCGTGCGTACGGAGATATCTATCATTTCCCCGCCCCCCGATTTCGGACCAGCCGCCCCACATCAGGCAGCGATTATATGCTTCATGCAGATCTGGTTCCGCATCGTAAACTTTTCATCTCTGTTTTGGCGAGGGTTAAAGGGCGTCAGTCAGAATATTACGCCCGTGATGATTATGGCCGTGATGTGCGAATACTGGGCACGGCTGCAAGACAGATTGCCAGAATACAGACGGAGTGGACCCCCACCGGTTTTCTTCGCACCCGGACACGACTGGAACGGGTTCGAGCTGAGACTCCTGAAGGTGTTTATTCCCGGGGAATTCTCTTTTTTCAGGATTTGAGACTGGTTCCCGACAGGCGGGTGAAACTGGATATGCGCATTACACTTTTCCGGACCGACGATTATCAATCCAGGGTTTATCAGTTTGAAAATGATCTGCTTTACGTGATGTCGAATACCATGCTTTACGGCCGGGGAGTTCGGTATTATGCATTGCTGAATCTGAGGACCTTTTCCATGCTCGATATATACGCGAAAGTGTCGACAACCGTGTACAGTGACCGGTCTGAAATAAGCAGCGGCAATTTACGAATCTCTGGCAATCGCAGAAGCGATGCCGGCATTCAGGTACGGCTTCGGCTCTGAAGGTAATGGGCACGAGGGAGTAAACACATTCGGGATATTGCAGAGAGTACAGAGGAGCATTGGACAGACAATTATGCAAGATTAATCTATTAAAGATTTTAGGCTAAAAATCTTTTACGCCTAAATAATAAATTTAAAAGCGCTTCCATAAAAAATTTAATTGCGCCGTGCAACTTAAATGTGATTATTAGTACAGCTAACAGTAATCAGCCTACCCGAATCCGTCCTGATATGCAAGAGTTTCAAAATGTGATTGAGAAGTCGTCGTGCGGTGTCGGTTTTGTCGCCAGCCGCACCCATCATTACAGCCACAAAAATCTGCAACGAGCGCTGTATGCACTCAGCTGTGTAGAGCACCGCGGAGCCTGCAGTGCGGACGGAATATCTAGTGACGGTGCCGGCATTATGGCCGATATCCCGTTTGAAATGTTTGGGTTTGAAAAAGGTGAAGTAGCCGTGGCAACCATTTTTGCTCCTATCGATAAAGAAAAGCGAAGAAAAGCACTGCGTGTATTCGAAGAGACGTTTCAGTTTTATGAACTGAAAGTACTTCATTACCGACAGGTGCCGATTGACACAACCGTACTTGGAGATACAGCAAAAAGCTCCATGCCGTGTATACTGCAGGCGTTTATCCAAAGGCCTGAACACTGCCGCACAGACAGCTCCTTCGACAGGCTGCTCTATACCGCCAAGCAGATGACGCGTACAAAGGAGAAGGATGCGGGAATTGTGCGTGATTTTTTCTTTGCATCCCTTTCGGCGAGAACCATAGTCTACAAGGCTCTTACCAAATCGGAAGCTCTGAGTGACTTTTATCCCGATCTAAAGAATCCTTCCTTTAAAACCCGTTTTGCACTTTTCCACAGAAGGTTTTCGACCAATACCAGAACCTCCTGGGACAAAACGCAGCCTTTCAGAATTATAGCTCATAATGGTGAAATCAATACGATTACAGGTAACCGGTCGTGGGCCATTTCCAGGGAGAAATATCTTGGTGTTCCCAAGGATGAGCTGCTGACCCGTGAACAGATCAGTGATTCAGGCAGTCTCAATGAAATGGTCGAATCGCTGACATACCGAAGCAGTATTCCATTTGTAGAGGATATCCTGGCCATCATGATTCCACCGGCCTCACAGGAGAACGATTATTACAAATTCTGGAGCCGTGCCATGGAACCCTGGGACGGACCCGCGCTCATCTCCTATTCGGATGGTTCATCCATCGGAGGGCGGCTTGACAGAAACGGCTTTCGTCCCTGCCGCTGGATGATTACACGCGATCACCTTTATGTGAGTTCCGAGGCCGGTTCGTTTGGAATAGATGAATCGATGGTTGAATCAAAAGGGTCGCTCCAGGCCGGAAACGGTATCAAGATGGATCTGGATACCGGCAAAATTCATTTTCGTGACCCCAGCTATTCGCGCGAAAACTTTGATGCCGACTTTGAGCACAGACTTGAAAAGTTGTCAGCTATCCCCGTTGAAGAGACGGAACAAAGTTTCGCCAGCATGCATCTGTTCAGGTACACGCGCGAGGAGATTGACAAGCTGCTGGTACCCATGATTACGGATGGTAAGGAACCGATAGGGTCTATGGGTGATACCGCCAGGCCGGCACTTTTTTCGGACCAGCCCCGGTCATTTTTCGATTACTTCTACCAGAATTTTGCTCAGGTTACCAACCCTCCTCTCGATTACATCCGGGAAAAAATGGTAACCAATCTGAACATGTACCTTGGCAAGCGTCCCAATATATTCTCCCCAAAAGAGTTGATTCCACAGTTTCCCGGACTTGAAACTGAAAGCCCGATGCTTTCTCTGGGTCAGATGAAGATGCTAAGATCGATCAATGAGTCCGTATCCAGAATCAAAACGGCTGAATTTGACATGATATTCAACCGGGATCATGGCGAGGTAGGATTCCGGTCTGCCATAAGGGAAATCACAGAAAAAGCCATCAAGGCTGTTCAGAACGGCGCAACCATTCTCATCATATCCGACCGGAATGCAACCTGGCAGCACCCGCCCATTCCCAGCCTGTTCATGCTGCGAGCGCTCGTGAATGCGCTGAACCACTCGGGTTTGCGGCTCAATGCCTCTATCGTGGTTGATACCGCGGAAGTGAAAAACACTCACCATTTTGCCTGCCTGATCGGGTTTGGGGCAACCGCCGTATGTCCGTACAAAGCGCTGGAATATGCACGTTTCAGCGGCAACCGAAAGCTGAAGGGACTGGATGCTGATATAAAGGAAACCAATCTGATCAAGGCATTCAATACCGGCCTGCTGAAAATCATGTCGAAGTCGGGAATATCAGTTGCGCGCAGCTACCAAAGCTCCAAGCTGTTCACCGCACTTGGGATTGGCGATGAATTGCGAAAACACTTTTTCCCGGGACTCTACAGTCCGGTTAAAGGAATCGGCATCAAAGAGATTACGGCTCAGATTCTTGATTATGTGAAAGAGGCCGAACCCCGATCGGAAGATGACAAGCTGATTCACACCTATCAATGGAAAGAGCATAATCGCGACTCGGAAGGTGAAAAACACTCGATGACAAACACGCGCTCAAAGATCATCCATGAGCTGGTAATGAATGGAGGGCCGGGCCTTGATAACCCGGAACTTTACGATGCATATCTGAAGCTTGGAGAGGAATCCGCTCCGGTAAATTTCAGGCATCTGTTTGATTTCAAAATTCCTTTTGAATCCATCGATATTCAGAAGGTGGAAAACCGGAAAGCCATCATGCAGCGCTTTGGATCGGGAGCAATGAGCTTCGGTGCTATCAGTGCTGAATCCCAGCGTGATATATTTCTGGCTATGAAAGAGACCGGAGGACGCAGCAATAGCGGCGAAGGAGGAGAAAACCCCTATTATTATTCGCTGGGTGTTACAGGATCGGTTAAACAGGTTGCGAGCGGACGATTCGGCGTTACGGCAGAATATCTTGTTACCGGAGAGGAGATACAGATCAAAATTGCCCAGGGAGCAAAACCGGGCGAAGGCGGTCAGCTTATGGGCGTCAAGGTAACAGAAGATATCGCTTTTGCACGGCACAGCAATCCTGGCTTCGACCTGATTTCGCCACCGCCTCTGCATGATATCTACAGTATTGAAGACCTCAAACAGCTCATATATGAGCTGAAGCAGATCAAACCCGGCATGAAGGTGAATGTAAAACTGGTATCCGGTGAAAATATCGGTACCATTGCAGTTGGCGTGGCCAAGGCTGGTGCCGACATCATTCACGTATCAGGTGGTGACGGCGGAACCGGAGCAGCAACCCTCACGTCGATGAAACATGCCGGGCTTCCATGGGAAATCGGCCTTCTGGAGGTTCATAAAACCCTCTGTGCACATGATTTGAGAAAGTACGTAGAACTACGTACAGATGGAGCTCTGCATACCGGTGCTGATATTATCAGTGCGGCCATACTGGGAGCTGAAGGTTTCGACTTTGGCAAGCTTCTGCTAATTGCAGAAGGGTGCATCATGGCCCGAATATGTGAAAAAAACACCTGCCCGCGGGGTATCGCCACACATGATCCGAAATTCAAGGCCAAATACAAGGGCGATAAGGAGTATGTAGTTAAAATGATGGGGTACCTTGCAGAGGATGTTCGCAGACACCTGGCTCGTATGGGGTTTACCTCTCTTCAGGAACTGACGGGACGAACCGATCTTCTTAAACTCAAAAAAATTCACCGGTCGCTTGTGGATGCCAGGAAACTGGATCTATCCTACTTCACCGATTATGATGAGTCGCTTCATCAGCAGAAATCTGAAGAGAATCCCTTTAACGAAGAGATCAGTGAATACAATCAGAACATCGTTTCCATATGCCGGTCTGCAGTGGAAGAGGAAGGAAGTATTGCCAGATCATTGAGTATAACGACACAAGACCGCGCTGTACTCTCCACAATTAGCGGTAAAATCGCGGGTAAAACAGCAAGCAAGCGAGCCGAAGAAATCCGCCAAAAGGGCAAATCGGAGACCGATCACAGATTCAACGGTAATATTGAACTCACTTTTGAAGGAAGTGCGGGCCAGGGATTTGGTGTATTTATGACTGAGGGGCTTCACGTTCATCTGTGGGGTGAAGCCAACGATTCGGTATGCAAAGCCATGTCGGGAGGAAAAATGATTATAAATCCATCCAAAGAGGCTTCGTTTAACCCCGAAGATAATGCCATCATCGGCAATTGTGCCCTCTACGGTGCAACCGGTGGAAAGCTCTTTGTTCACGGCCTGGCGGGCGATCGTTTTGCTGTAAGAAACAGCGGATCCGTGGCTGTGGTTGAAGGTACCGGCCTGCATGCTTGCGAGTATATGAGTAACGGTACTGTGGTTATTCTGGGTAAGGTGAGCCGCAATGTAGGTTCGGGAATGACGGGCGGAGTACTTTTTATGCGAAAAAATCAGGCTCACCAGGTAAATGATGAGTACGTTACGCCTATGGCTCCCACCGAAAAGTCTTTCAGACTGCTAAAAAAACTTTTAAATGAATACCATAAAGGTACGGGAAGCCGTACGGCTGCCACTATTCTTGCAGACTGGCAGAATCAGAAAGATAGTTTCCTGATGCTGGTTCCGAAAGGTGTTCTTAGTTCTCAGGAGCAGGTTGACTCAGGTAAGCACAAAGTTGCAACCAAAAGCAATCAGGTGAAATCATCCTGATTATGATGTTCACCGACTAAGGAAGCTGAAACGATACATACCGGATCGTCCTGCCTTCCCGGAGGTGCATCTCTTCATAGAATGTCCGTATGGATAGCAATGCATCATCCGGCCGCTCTTTGTATATGTTATCACAGCGATCCACTATACGGCAGTTCTCCTGTTCAATCACTTCAAGCGTGTAGCTGAAGAGCTCGGGCGAGTCGGTTTTGAGATGAATTACAGAGCCGGGTTTAAGAATATTTTTATAGATGTTCAAAAATTTCGGGGATGTAAGCCGGTTCGACTCCCTCGATTCGCGAAGAAAGGGATCCGGAAATACAATCCAGATTTCATCTACTTCACCCGGTTTAAAATACTCTTCCAGGTGATCGATGAAAATGCGCATAAAATGCGCATTGTTTAGATTCTCCTCAATTGCGGTCTTGGCACCCGTCCAGATACGCCACCCTTTTTTATCTATTCCTATGTAGTTACGTTCCGGATTTCGTCTCGCCAGCTCAACGGTATACTCCCCTTTTCCACACGCCAGCTCCAGCGTTATCGGGTTCTCGTTTTTAAAGATATCTCCGTGCCAGCATCCGCGGGGCTTGGTCTTTTCATCGAAATCGGTGTACTCAAATACGTTTTGAAACCGTGCAACATCTTCAAATTTTTGAAGTTTGTTTTTAGCCATACATAAGAAATTTAATATATCGTCAGATCTGCATAACCTTCTGCAAAAAAACGCCCTTTTTTCCGGATGGATTCCTGTTCGGAGCGGGGCTTTAAGTTCAATTCATTCTTCTGAACTCACGTCGATTTATCGCTGGCTTTGGTGAGGTTTTTGACAGGCTTGAAAATACACTATCGGCCCGGGATGCAGGGTCAGGGTGCAAGGCGCTGACGGTTCCATTCACCCTTCTCCAATCTGTAGAGAATTCTGTCGTGCATACGGCCGGGACGACCCTGCCAGAATTCTATTTCGTTTACATGGATAGCATAACCACCCCAATGATCCGGCCTTGGCACTTTTTTGCCATCAAACTTACGCTCAAACCGGCTAAACAACTCTTCCAGTTCTATCCGGGTATTCACCGGCCGGCTCTGGCTTGAGGCCCATGCCCCGATTTGGCTCTCACGCGGACGTGAGTCAAAATACTTTGTGCTCTCATCTTCTGACACCTTTTTTACAGGGCCAGAAATACGCACCTGCCTCTCAAGTTCAGCCCACCAAAAAGTACATGCGGCATGAGGAGTTTTTTCCAGCTCGGAAGCCTTGCTGCTGCCGTAGTTGGTATAAAATGAAATGGAGTCTTCCTCAATCCCTTTCATAAGAACGATTCGAACACTCGGCTTACCGTCGGGTTTCACCGTAGCAAGTGCCATCGCATTGGGTTCCGTGACCTCCGATTCAAGTGCTTCCCGAAACCACTGCCTGAACAATGGCATGGGTTCGCCCGGAAGACCGGCTTCAAGAAGTCCTGCTTTTGTGTACTGTTTTCTCAGATCTGCTACGTTCACAAGCACTCCGTTTAACCAAAGTAGTCGGGTTCATTACCCGGTTTCCATTTAATATTGCAACCGATACTGGGGGTTTGATCTGTGGGTACGTCTTCTCCCGCAAGAACCAGATCCGTAGCCTCACGAAGATCACTTCCATCAGGATCCACGTCGTTGCCCGGACGCGCATCATCGAACTGACCGCGATAGACCAATTTCATGTTCTCATCAAACAGAAATAAATCGGGTGTACATGCAGCCTTATATGCTTTTGCCACTTCCTGAGTTTCATCATAGAGATAGGGAAACGGATAACCGAACTTCCTGGCATCTTCCTGCATATCCTTCGGTGAGTCATCAGGATACTTCTCAACATCATTAGAGCTTATTGCCACCATTCCGACGCCTTTGGGCATATAGTCCTCAGCATAATCGACCAAAGCCTCTTTTATCAGTTTTACATACGGACAGTGATTGCACATGAAAACCACCAAAAACGCCTTATTGCCCCGAAATCCCTCTTTTATGTAGATATTTCCAGAGATCGTATCCGGAAGTTTGAATGGAGGCGCATCTGTTCCAAGTTCCAGCATTGTAGAGTTCACTGCAGACATAGATATCGTGATTTCATTTCAGATTTATATTCTGATGTTATCAACAAAATATAGTGAAAATTCAGTCCTGCTTCAGCAGTCAACTGCACTTAAGCTCGCTGAGAAAAGGCTACAGGATATCCCTATGTCCCGGGACTGTGAACTGCACGCGGCAGATGCGGGAAGCAATGAGTAGCATTGGACATTCCTCTGAGATCAACAATCGGCAATCTCCAATCGCATATCCCCCAGGCTTTCACCCGGGGCTATTGATGTTTAACGCCTCCGGCGTTGGAAGGCTGATCCACGTCCGGTGGCAACAGGCGACAGGCGACAGGCGACAACGGGAATGACGGGAAATTCTCCATAAATCGTCAATCACTCATCACCGGTCGCTTGTTTTCCGTCTCACGTTTGACGTCTGACGTCTTAATTAAGCCTTCTGCCTTCTGCCTTCTGCCTTCTGCCTTCTGCCTTCTGCCTTCTGCCTTCTGCCTTCTGCCTTTAAAATGTGCCCTGTTTATAAATTAAAACAATCTTAGCTGATCGGTTTCCGGGCGACTGAAAGCTGAAGTGTTCAGCGGCTTTTTTTCGGCATTCAGCCCCAGGCGCCGCGAGTTGATCGCTACAAGCTGACGAATTTGATCGGCGTAAGGTCCGATGCCGCGAAACCGTTCTCCAAATTCAGAGCGGTTCAGTTTTCCGTCTCTCATGCTTTTAATTTTATTGATCACCTTTTCTTTTCTGTTTGGGTGATGATCATCCAGCCACTTCACAAAGAGATCCTTTACACCATAAGGCAACCGCACAATGTTGCAGGATACCGACTCCGCCCCGGCTTTCGAGGCTGCTTCCATAATCGGCACAATCTCGTCATCAGTCAGCCCCGGAATAACCGGAGCAATATTCACGTGAACCGGAATTCCCGCTTCGCACAGCTCACGAACCGCTTGCAGCCGCTTATTGGGCCTCGAAGTGCGCGGTTCCATGGTGTCCGTAACGGATTTATCGAGTGACGTAATGCTAAGTACAACCCGTACAGCGTTCACTTCGGCCAGTTTTGACAACAGATCCATATCACGGGTTACAAGGTAGTTCTTGGTGATAATTACCAGGGGATGTAAACACCCTGCGAGCACCTCAATACAGCCTCTTGTGATACGGAGCTTTTTTTCAACGGGCTGATAGGGATCAGTTACGCCGCTCATCACGAGCGTTTGCGGTTTCCACGACTTTTTGGCCAGTGTTTCTCTTAAAAGGCGTGGGGCCTCATACTTCACAACAATTTTACTTTCAAAGTCCAGGCCAAGGCTCATTCCAAGAAATTCATGGGAAGGCCGTGCATAGCAGTACACACAACCGTGCTCGCATCCGCGATATGGATTCACGCTCACATCAAACCCGATGTCCGGACTGTTGTTGGTCGAAATAATGCTTCCGGTGTGATCTTTAAGAAGTGTGGTTTTTGGCTTGTTCAGCTGGCCGCTGTTTACATCGACCACATACTCAACTTTTTCATCACGGAACCGGTTTTTTGGATTGGCGGCTGCTCCTCGCCCCCGTATTGGCTGACTCATGCATTTACATATTTTGTACATATAATGTACGATATGCCGGGTTGGGATTCAAGGCTTTCATGGTTCAGGGCACATGGTTCAGGGTGCAAGCTTCAGACTTGCCCTAAGCTTTGGGACTGCCAACTACACGCAGCAGGGTACAACGGGCAGGATTGTAAATTTTTCTTAAATCACAAATCACTCATCGTCCCGAATCTTTGAGACCAGTCGATATTTTCCCGTCTCACGTTTGACGTCTGACGTTTCCCTTTTCCCTTTTGCCTTTTGCCTTTTGCCTTTTGCCTTTTGCCAAATGCTACACAAACTTCCGAACAGCAGAAAGAATGATGTCAAACGCCTCCTCAAGCAGATCCGGCTCAATAATGAGCGGGGGGGCAATTCTGATGAGCGAATCGGAATGGAGAGTCCAGCCCAGAATGAGGCCGTTCTTAAAGCATTCTTCCACCACTTTTTGTGTAAGGACAGCATCACGAAGCTGCAGCCCAAGCATGGCGCCCCGGCCGCGAACTTCCACAATGCCATCGCCCCACAGCATGTGGCAGGCCATCTCGGCAATGCTGTACGCTTTGGATGAAAAATCTCCACTCAAAAGGGTTTCCAGATTGGCGTGGGCCGCAGCACAGCAAACCGGGTGTCCGCCAAATGTTGTAACATGGTTCAGTGGCGGGTCTTTTTTAAAAACCTCAAAAATTTCAGATGATGAGACAAATGCACCCAGAGGCATCCCTCCACCCATTGCTTTTGCCAAACATAGAATATCCGGCACCACATCGTAGTATTCAAAAGCAAAGAGCGTACCCGTGCGAAAAAACCCTGTCTGGATTTCATCAAAGATAAGGAGGGCTCCGTGCTCGTCACAACGCTTCCGCACCTCTTTAAGCCAAGCTTTCTGAGACGGTATCACTCCCCCCTCCCCCTGAATAGGCTCTAGAATCACCGCAGCCGTGGAGTCGTCTATAATGCTTAGGCTTTCTTTTGAATTAAAAGCTGCAAAATGAACATCAGGAAGTAAAGGTTCATATGGGTCACGGTACACATTGCGTCCCGTTACACTCAGGGAACCATGTGTATCACCGTGATAGCTGTTTTCGAATGCCACAAGCTTCGTACGGCCGGTATATTTCTTGGCGAGTTTCAGTGCTCCTTCCACAGACTCCGTCCCGCTGTTCACAAAATAAACCCTGTCGAGAGAATCGGGAAGCTGCCGTGTCAGCAGATCTGCAAAGCGGCTCTGCGGTTTCTGAATGTACTCTCCGTAAACCATTACATGTAAATGTTGATCAAGCTGCTCTTTAATGGCACGGATCACATTGGGATGGCGGTGACCCAGGCTGCTCACGGCAATACCGGATATCAGATCCACATACTTTTTGCCATCCGTAGTAAAAAGATAACATCCCGACGCACGGTCCACCTCCAGGCCCATCGGTTCATCACTTGTCTGGGCAATATGGCGATAGAAAGAGTCCTTATCTTGTTTCATCACTCACAATTTCCGGAAAATACAAAAAAAAGGTTCCGGACCTGACTCAATTTCAGCCATACATGGTCCAGCGGGTAAGAAGATCCACCCACTCTTTCTGGGTCGAAATGGTTTTATCAGCCGTATACCACTTGTGAAGCGTTTCGGCTATCTGCTGATAAGGGATGTCTGTTTCTGACCGAAGCTCTTCAAAAAGCTCCTGTGCCTCAGCTGGCCGGGGGCCCCAGGTGCCAATTACATCCAGCGACTGCGCATCCAGCGCAATCAATACCGGTATGGATCGGCTTTTTCCCTGGTAGAGGAAGTCATCCATGATTTCACGGTTTTCATCACGCAAAATCAGTCGCAGTTCGATATGGTCATTTACTTCCGCCATTTTATGAAACAGCGGAATAATTTGTGCTGCATCTCCGCACCACGCCTCCGTCAGTACAAGCCAGATCATGTCACGATCTACCTGTTCGAGCTTCTCTCTGAGTTCCGGTTTGAGAACAATCTGCTTATCGAGGCGTCTCATTCGGTGCGCATTCATCAATGTGTAATGAATCATCGCTTCGGAGTGATTTTCGCCCGTGGTCTTGTTCTCAGACAGGAGTCGATCAATCAATGCCCGGTACTCCCGGTAGGTGAATGCCGATTCAATAATCTCTTGTGTAATAGCCTCGGATTTTACTTCAGTCATAAATAGTTTTTTTTAAAAATAGATGTCGAGTGAACTGATAGAAACCCAATCATGACGGATCAGGTTTGAAATAAAAAGGAAGATTACAAATGAGAGCGATGCCATAAATTTCAGGCGCATTACCGTACTGTACTCCTCTTCCTGCCCTGACAGCTTAACAACGATTTTACCAATAATGATTCCCGACACTGCCCCTGCAACTCCCAGAGCAATGGAAGGAACGGGATAAAACTGAAGAAGAGCATAACAAAGAAGTAACAATCCCCCAAAATAACTCACGGAGTAAAACTTTTTCACTCCACTGAGTCCGTATACAGCGGCAAAAGTACGATCTCCCCGTCGAATGTCTTCCTCTATTTGAAATATCTGTGAAACGGGGTAGAGACTGAGCAGTATCAGGGACGCACCCAAAGCGGCGAGTGCGACGGTTGCTGTGATTTCTCCTCCTGCAGCAAGAACCCCAAGCAAAACGGAATTCAGGCCTGTACTGATACCAATAGCCACCATGCTAAGCAGCGGGTGGCCCTTCCACCGTGCTGCCGGAGTAGAATAGAGCCAAAAAAGCGCCAGGCTAATCGCAAAAACAGCTGCGTACCACCAACCTATCACAAGCGCCCATGCAAGTCCGGCCAGCATGAATATAATTGATACGGGATGCATCCATTTTGACATGGCGGGTGGATTTTTGAGACCGCCAATCGGCCCCTCATCCTTGTCCCACCAGGAGTTGAACGCTGTAGCGCCACCGTACAGGAGAACATGTACATTCAAAAACTGCACCCAATATTGTCCGGAATCCATCGATCCAGCCATCAATCCGCCGAGCAGATAACCGCCTGACAGTATCAAGACCTGATAGTGCAGGCGTAAATGGAGGATAAAATTTCCGATTTCACGAAACATCATTGCGGATGGTTATTGATTTTTTATCAGTTTATGGGTTTCCGTTTCACATGGCAACCTCAGTTGTGATATTTTACAGATATGAGAACTGCACAACATATCAGTAAAACAGCTTTCAGCTGCTTATCGGCCGAAGAGTGGCTGCGACATAAGCACCTCCATGAAGAACAGCTCGATCGGGTACTGAATCCCTACCTGAAAAAACGATCACAGCAGGAAAAAGATCCCGTTCTGGACTTTCTCTTCGAATATTATCCCTTTCGCCCGTCGCACCTGAGGCGGTGGTCGCCTGGCATCGGTGTACTTCTTGAGCTGGATGGCAAAGCAGATCTGCCTGAGTTATCCGAACTGACTGTTGAGGATGGTCATGCCGTACTCAATCCTGCATTTTTCCCGGAGAAGCGTCTCTCATCCGTATCCTGGATTCTGAACCTGCTAAAACAGAGCATGCACAAAAAGCCGTTTTTCGGATGTTTTGGCATGCATGAATGGGCGATGGTTTACCGTGCGGAAAAGGTACGTCACAGTGCAATTCCCCTTCGCCTATCTGATGACGAAATAGCGCAATTTGTAGAGTCGCGGCCGCTGCTCTGTACCCACTTCGATGCCTTCCGTTTTTTCACGGAGAAAGCGCGTCCCCTGAACCGGAATGTTCTCAGCCGTGATACCTTTGCGGAGATGGAGCAGCCAGGCTGTGTTCATACAAACATGGACCTCTATAAATGGGCTTTCAAGCTCTACCCCTGGATCTCCGGCGACACGCTTAGAAAAGCGTTCCTTAACGCATTGGTGGCACGGAAAATCGATATGCAGGCCAGCCCTTATGATGCCACCGCGTTCGGGCTGGAGCCGATTAAAATTGAAACCGAAGCCGGTCGGAAGGAGTACCTTGAACGACAAACCGAAATTTACGAGAACTCCATGCCCATACGGATGCAGCTGACAAGGGAGTATGAGAAGGTGTTGGAGTGGGTTGGGTAAGGCCTTAGCGGATTTTGGTGACTGACTGTTTCTCGCAGAGTTTCGCAGATGGAACGCAGATTTGCACGGATTAAACACTGAGTTGCGCAGATTTTTATCCTTGTGCTACCAATAGAGTTTCACTCTACGGATAACTCTGCGAGATCCTCATAGAGGAAAAGAAATTTTTCCGAAGTTGAGTTTCTGAATAGAACCGTCACCTCGTTCAAAATCAAACCCTTCCCCCGCCAGCATCTCGTTGGCCAGTACGGCGAAGATCATCGCCTCTTTAGCATCTGGATCAAAACCAAGTTCTGAGAAATCGTGGACTGTCGTATTCACAACATGCTCTTTCATTCGTGATACCAGATAACCATTATGTGCCCCGCCGCCGCTGACGTATATCGCGCACTCTTCATATTCAGGCACGTTTTCCCGGATGTTTTGCGCAATCGTACGTGCAGTAAGCTCGGTAACGGTGGCAAGCTGATCCACAGGCGGGATCTTGTTAAGGCTCAGCCCCGCCTGTTCTGCCCTTACTGCCATCCATGCATAATGAAAATATTCAGGTCCTGTTGATTTTGGCGCTGATTCATTAAACCACGGGTCGCTGAATAAAGCGTCCAGCAGGTCCCTGTTTATTTTTCCCGAGGCAGCCAGGAGGCCTTCTTTATCAAACATTTTTTGAAAATAACGATTTGAAAGGGTGTCGATCAGCGTATTGCCCGGGCCCGTATCCGTCGTAAATGAATCGTATTCGCCCTGTCTCTCTGCAGGAATCCAGGTATAGTTCGCTATTCCGCCGATATTCAGCAGAATTCGGGATTCCTTTTCGTCACCGAACAGAATACGGTCGACAAGTGCAGCCATCGGGGCTCCCTCACCACCGTGAGCCGTATGTTTTTGACGAAAATCGCTGATCGTCAGAATACCGGTACGCGCAGCGATCTGGTCGCCATCCCCGATCTGAAGCGTGGAGTTGAGTGATTTTATTCCGTGCCGCTGAACGCGCGCCGGAAGATGATAAACAGTCTGCCCGTGGCTGGCAATGCAGTCCACATCCTCCGGTTCCGTTTCCCATTCAGACAGTGCTTCCAGAATCAGTTCCGCATGATATGCGGCAAGACCGGTGTGCTGTTTGCATAGCTCCTGCATGTCGGCCAGTTTCACAGACGAAATGCTCCTGAGGCGTTCCCTTAGTTCTGCAGCGTACTTTTTTGTACAGAACTTAATGAGATGAACAGCCGTATCTGCTCCTGAACCGCTAATTCTGCACAGGGCGATATCCAGACCGTCAAGTGATGTGCCCGACATCAGACCAATGATGGTGCGGCTCCTCTTCCCCGCAATTGCCGTTAAGTTTTTAAAGGATGGATTCATATTTTCAGTTTAGAAAATGTTGCCCGGTAGTATCAACCGGTTTTTTGGGGTTACGGTTTATAGTTAGCCATTCACCCATTTCATTAAAAAAAGAAATTACAATGGCGGAGAATAACGAACAGGAAGCAGAGTTTGAAGCGTGGCGTGAAGATGTGGATTATCTGGTCGCAATTCTGAAGGAGAGTTTTGAATCGACCGATGCCCGCTTCAGCGTGGACGAAATGAACGACATTCTCTACGTAGAACTGGAAGGCCTGCACGAATATTCCGACGAGGAGATCGTTGAAATCGCAGAACCCATCCTGGACACGATAGAACTCGATTTTGAGGATATCATATTGCTGCCATTACAGTGAACAGTATGTCAGGAGGACAGTGTCAACAGTATGTCAGTGGCAACAGTGTGTCAGGGGCAAGTGTAGTAAAGTTTTATCGTGTTAAAGTGTGAAGGAACCGGTTTGAAATACTTCTACGGTTCATCGGTTCGATGTTCGTCTGTTCATCTGTTCTTTTAAGCCTTATCACTTCTGCTCCCTCGGCTCCGCTCGGGACATGCTTTTGCCTTCTCACTTCTCAAGGCTCACGACTCAAGACTAATCCTGTACGCCACCACCTCTTGAACGCCGGTTTCCTCGTCGGTCTCAATGGTGTAGAGGGTTCCATTTTTTACTTCTTGGACAACCCTGCTGCGCGGCCAGGTAAATTTCGACAGCGGCTGCCCCCGGTCGTCCATCACCCACCAGTCGTAGGTTTCTGGGTCATCGGTTATCACGGAGACCCAGATGCGGTTTTCGCCATCCACAACCATATGTTCGATGGCTCTCCAGTAATCCGGGATTCCGTCACTCCGTATGGTCCGCTGAAAGGATTCCACTGAGGGACCCGTTCCGTAAAAATTGAGCGCTTCCGTACTTTCGAGCTGTGCCTTTTCAACCGGGTAGTAGAAGGCATAGAGATCGTTTCCGTCACGGTCCATTACCCGAATCAGAAAATCCTCCGACCAGTTATAGAAGATGCGGCCGTCATCCGACACCGAGATCAGCCCCCTTCCGCCAAAAGGGTCATAATACGCCCGGCCCGATTCAACGGGGTCGCGCAGATGCCTTATATAATCAAGATCAGCCAAGCGCTCTGAACTCACACTTCCAGACTGATCAATTCTGTAAAGCAGCAACTTATCTGTTTCAAAGGTGAGATAGTTAAAGATACCCAAAAGCGAATCATCACCATAAGCTTCAATGCGATGAGGAAATACGGCCGTATTCTCTCCCGAAATATCCCATTGCGAGGATGTCAGATCCGAGATCACCACGGGCTCAAACGATTCCGTCGAAAACCCCTGAAACCGCTGTAAATTGTAGTCCAGTACGTAGATGAATCCTGCACCATGGGAAAGACTGAAGATGCTGCGGAATTCCCCGGGGCCGGCTCCGTTCCTCCCAAGCGTTGTAACCGGGGTTCCTTCTCTGTCGAAAACGTAAACGGTCTCCTGACCGCTGAAGCTTTCCGCAGCATAGAGATATCCACGGTCATCCGCCTCAACCTCACTGATGCGGCTGAAGAGGACGGGTTCCCTGTTCCCGACCGAGTAGATCTCCTCGAATTTGATTAAATACTCCGGTTCCGCATTTGGATCCAACACGGATACATTTTCTAAAGATGCAGTACGTTCTGGAAGCTCTACATTTTCACTCCCGCTGCAGGCTGAGATGATTATTGAGATGAGCAATAACTGAATAAGTGCCGCGTGAGTGAGATACTTCAATTGTGTATTAGCCAAGATTCTGATGTAACCTGTTGTTTATCAATGCAATAAATATAGTAACCCCTTTTTTTTATCAAATCAATTTCCATTACTCGTCATTAATCTCACAAAAACATTGAGAAAATACGACGTCAGCTTCTGCCTCATGTCTGACATCTCTCTTTTCCCTTCTGCCTTTTGCCTTTTCACTTCTCAGCATTCGCTGAGGCTGATCGGAATATTCACCGCCAGTCCCCCGTCGGAGGTTTCCTTGTATTTGGAGTTCATATCCTGAGCCGTCTCCCACATGGTTTTAATTACGTCGTCGAGGTGAACTTTGGCATGCACCGGATCACTGTGAAGAGCAAGCTGCGAAGCGGTAATGGCTTTGATGGCCCCCATGGTGTTTCGCTCAATGCAGGGCACCTGAACCAGTCCGCCGATCGGGTCACAGGTCATGCCCAGATGGTGCTCCATGGCAATTTCAGCCGCCATCAGGCATTGTTCCACATTGCCACCCAGGGCCTCGGTTAATCCCGCAGCAGCCATAGCTGACGAAACACCGATTTCTGCCTGACACCCTCCCATGGCAGCAGATATGGTTGCACATTTTTTGAAAATACTTCCAATTTCAGAAGCCGTGCACAGGAAGTTGAGCACCATCTCTTCACGATGGTCCTGGCGAAATGTTACCAGGTATTGAAGCACGGCGGGAATGACCCCTGCCGCCCCGTTGGTTGGTGCGGTTACCACGCGGCTGAACGATGCGTTCTCCTCATTCACGGCCAGTGCAAAACAGCTGACCCAGTCGAGAATGTATGCAAACCCTTCACCGCCATCTTTAATCGCTTTACGCCACTCATGGTAATTGCTGTATTCAGCATCACCAATCAGCCTTCGGTTCAGTGTCGCAGCCCTGCGGCTCACCTGCAAGCCCCCCGGAAGAATCCCCTCGTGATGGCATCCACGATAGATACACTCACGCATAACGTGCCAGATTTTCAGCACTTCCTCTATCGACTCTCCCCTGCTTCGCCACTCCATCTCGTTTTTCATCACCACACCAGAAATGGGAAGATTGGTTTCGTGGCACCATCTGGCAAGATCTTTTGCCGTATTAATCGGATGGGGAAGAGGTATATCCGGGGTTTCAGAACGATCTTCTTCCCCTTCTTTCACTACAAATCCGCCGCCAACGGAATAGTAGGTTTTTTTATAAAGTGAGGCGTCATTCATTTCCGCAACAAACCGGAGCGCGTTCGGATGATATGGCAGCATCTCACTCTTCAAAAAATGGATATCTGACGCCGGGCTGAATGAGAGTTCATGAGAACCGGCGAGCCGTATCGTTTTTTCGGCACGGATGCGGGCTACGGTTTCGTCAATTCTATCCACATCGAACGTAACCGGATCCGCTCCCTGAAGTCCCAATAGCAAGGCAACATCGGTACCGTGACCGTGGCCGGTTTTGGCAAGGGATCCATATAACTGAACTTCAAGCCGATTCACTTCTGAAAGCCTTTCGCCCAATTCATCCAGAAACCTCAGGGAGGCTTTCCAGGGGCCAAGCGTATGGGAACTGCTCGGACCGATCCCTATTTTAAACATGTCGAGTACCGAAATAGACTCCATGGCAGACGTTTTCTTATTTTAAATCGATGTTATGGCAGAACCGTATGTGTGATAACGGATTCAGACGGAATTTACTATATGCATTTCCATCTGAGGGGGCATGAAAATAGGGACTAATTATCATCCGTTCCATGACCGACGCCAAAACATTTTTTCTCCGTAAAAAACCCGAAGTTGCCAGAAACTGTGCGACGGATTCTTCTTTTCCTATTTTAATCCGCATCTTTGTTCAGACAGAGGCCTCAATCGGACCCCGGTAATTCTGTAATGATCCTAAAAGCTGAAAACATCTCCTTCTCATACCCCGGTGAAACGCTGTTCAGCGGACTCAGCTTTCAAATTGAGGAAGGTGAAAGTGTGGTATTCAAAGGCGAGTCCGGCAGCGGTAAATCCACTCTCTTCAGGCTGCTTTTGGGATTTGAAACACCCGATTCGGGACGTCTTGACTACCGGGGAAAACCGCTCACCGGAGATCATCTGAAATCATTCCGTAAGGATACCGCATGGCTTCCGCAGGATTTAAACCTGGGTGAAGGCAGTGTGCGCCACGTCATGGATTTTCCTTTTACATTTCAGTCGAGCCAGAATCATGTGCCCGATCATAAAACCCGCAAAGATGTGCTGAACGATCTGGGCCTTGACAGTGACCTGTATCAAAAAGAGTACCGCGATCTCTCTACGGGGCAGCGTCAGCGCGTGGGTATTGCCCTCTGCATTCTGCTTGATAAGCCGGTTTTGCTGCTTGACGAACCCACCTCCGCACTGGATGAATCATCGAAGGAGCTGGCGTTTAAGCACCTGCGAAGTGACCATAAACGGACCCTCCTTTCAACCTCGCACGATCCCTGGTGGGTTGAGAGGTGCGATCGTGTTATCGATCTGGAAACCGCCTGAATAATCAGAAAAAACATCAATCATGGATATTATTGAACTATCATGGCTGCAGCTTTCGATCGGTTTTCTGAGCCTGCTCATTCCGGCAGCCATTCTTTGGTGGTATAAAACGGGACTCAACCGTCAGCTCGCAGTCGCTACCATTCGTATGACCCTTCAGCTGCTCTTTGTCGGGTACTATCTGGAGTATCTGTTCGAGCTCGACAACGCATGGATCAACCTGGCATGGATCATGATCATGGTGATTGTGGCAGACTTTGCCACTCTTGGCCGGGCAGATCTTCAATCAAAGTGGTCTTTGGCGGTGCCGGTTTTTGGAGCCACCTTCATCGGTATTATTCTAATCGACCTCTTTTTTCTTGAATTTGTAATACAGCTCGACACCTTTCTGGAAGCACAGTATGCTATACCCATCACAGGAATGGTGCTGGGCAACTGTTTGCGCAGCAATGTGATCGGGATCAACGATTTCTATTATAATCTGAAGGAGAACAGGGAAAGGTACAGGTTTTTCCTAGCGAGCGGTGCCAGCCGGTCTGAAGCTCTCTTTCCGTTTTTTCAGCGTGCTCTGAAGCGGTCGGCCAACCCCACACTGGCATCGATGGCGACCATCGGACTTGTGTCCCTGCCCGGCATGATGACCGGCCAGATTCTGAGCGGCAGCTCTCCCCTTACCGCCATACAGTATCAGATCATGATTATGCTGGCCATCTTCTCGGGCACCATCTTTTCCGTATTTCTGGCTATCCGCTTCTGCAATCTTACCGTCTTCGACAAAAACGACATGCCCGACACGTCTATCTACAAAGATTGATCGGGTTAGCTACTCCACTACCCATGTTTCAGAACCGCGAATGAGCTCATCAAGGTCGCCGATTCCCTTGCGGCTAACCACATCCTCCACCTGTGCATTTACGCCTTCATCGTAGCAGTTTCGGTTAACTGCATACAGTACGCCAAATGGCCGCGGAAAATTTTGATTCCCATCTTGAGGCTGATCAAAAAAGCGCGACAGCAGATGCGCTTTTGTGCGATCCTGCTCATCGTGAATCCACAGGTCGTCTTTGCTGTAGTTTCCGTCCTCCAGGGAAACCACCTCCGGTTTGTGACCGTCCAGCCTCACTCCTTTTTCATCCGATGAACCAAAAATCAGCGGTTTTCCGTGTTCGAGGTAGATCGCCTCATTGGGACGCGATTTCTTATCGGTAAAAAGCTCGAATGCTCCGTCATTAAATACAATGCAGTTCTGGTAGATCTCCAGCATGGACGTGCCGCGGTGATTCCCGGCCCTCAGAAGCATCTCTTTCAGATGTCTGGGATCACGGTCCATTGCCCTGGCCACAAACGATGCATCAGCACCCAGGCTCAGCGCAAGCGGATTCACCGGATGGTCAATCGACCCGAATGGCGTGGATTTAAACACCGAACCTTCCGGACTGGTGGGCGAGTACTGACCCTTTGTAAGCCCGTAGATCTGGTTGTTGAAGAGCAGGAAATTGACGTTCACGTTCCTTCTGAGGAGATGCAAAAAGTGGTTCCCGCCGATGGACAGTGAGTCACCGTCGCCGGAAATAACCCAAACACTTAATTCGGGACGCGTAATTTTGAGCCCGGTCGCAATGGCCGGTGCACGTCCGTGTATGGAGTGCATTCCAAACGTGTCCATGTAATATGGAAATCTTGCCGCACAGCCAATTCCGGAGATAAACACAATATCCTCCTTGCGGACGCCTATTTCAGGCATCGCGGTTTGTACCTGTTTCAGGATGGTGTAGTCACCGCAGCCGGGACACCACCGAACATCCTGATCGGATGAAAAATCCTTGCCTGTATACGAAACCCCTTCGCTGTTTCCATTTCCGTTACCGGTATGGCGATCGATCATGGTGTTAAGTGCTGATGACATAAAGTCCTCTGTAAATGTGATTTATAGTTGTTCAGATTCCATACTGGAAATGATCTCCCGGATTTCTTCCTTCAGCTCATCCACAAAAAACGGGCGGCCTTTTACCTTGTTAACCCCTTTAGCAGGCACCATAAATCTGTCCCTGATGAGACGAACAAGCTGCCCGCTGTTGATCTCGGGTACAATCACCGTATTGAAACCGCTTATCAGCTCACCAAGGTTTTTCGGGAACGGATTCAGGTATTTGATGTGTGCATGAGACACATCCATGCCTTCATCAATAAGTTCCCGTACTGCGGTCCGGATCGACCCGTAGGTGGATCCCCAGCCCAGAACCAGCACATCGCCCGTCTCTTTTCCGCTATCGATGGTCTGATCCGGAATGAATTCAGCAATTTTATCCACTTTTGCCTGACGCATATCGGTCATTTTCTGATGGTTATCCGGATCATAGGACACATCTCCCGTATTCTCCTGCTTCTCTAAACCGCCCACGCGGTGCTCAATTCCGGCCGTTCCGGGAATAGCCCAGGAGCGAACAAAGTTATTGTCGCGCTTGTAGGGCATAAACGGCTCGGACTCCTCCCCGTTACGTGCCGGTTCAAAGGAGATCTCTATCTTCCTCAGGTCATCCTGTTTTGGGAACTGCCAGGGCTCTGACCCATTACCCAGATAACCGTCTGAAAGGAAATAGACCGGCACCATATGCTGCAGTGCAATCCTGCACGCTTCAAATGCAGCGTCAAAACAGTCGGCCGGTGTGGATGGTGCCACTATGGCAGCCGGACTTTCACCGTTACGTCCGTACATCGCCTGAAGAAGGTCTGCCTGTTCTGTTTTGGTGGGCATTCCCGTTGAGGGTCCGGCACGCTGAACGTTTAAAATCACCAGAGGCAATTCCAGCATAACCGCTAGCCCGATGGCTTCTCCCTTAAGAGCAATTCCGGGACCTGAGGAACTTGTAACTCCAAGGCTTCCTCCGAATGCGGCGCCTATGGCAGAAGAAACGGCTGCAATTTCGTCTTCAGCCTGGAAGGTGTACACTCCGAAATTTTTCAGTGCGGAGAGTTCATGCAGTATATCCGAAGCAGGTGTAATGGGATAAGAACCATAAAAAAGCGGCAAATTCGCCTGACGGGTCGCAGCCACCAATCCAAGTACCGTTGCCTCATTTCCGGTTACGTTGCGGTACTCCCCTTTTCCGATATCGGCACTTTTTACCCTATAGGTTTCACCGAAAAGCTCCGTGGTTTCCCCGTAATGGTAGCCGTCTTTCAAAACTTTGATATTGGCTTTTGCAATGTCCGGTTTTTTGGCAAATTTCTGCTCAAGAAAACGGATCGTCGACTCCAGTGGACGGTTATACATCCAGTAGAGCAGGCCCAGTACAAACATATTTTTAGAGCGCTCTATATCCTTGTAGGAAAGACCGGAGTCAGAAAGGCTCTCCTTTGTCAGTTTGGTAATATCGACCTCAAGAACACGGTATTCTTTCAGGCTGCCGTCTTCAAGCGGATTGTTTTCCTCACCATATTTAGCCAGGTTCAGGTTTTTTTTGTCAAATCCGGCTGTATTTGCAATGATGGCTCCACCCTTTTTCAGCATAGAGAGGTTTGCCTTCAGCGCAGCAGAATTCATTACTACCAGGACGTCGCATGCATCTCCCGGGGTCATGATCTCCCTGCTGCCAAAATGGAGCTGAAAAGAGGATACACCCGGTACTGTGCCGACCGGTGCGCGGATTTCTGCCGGAAATTCCGGCAGAGTGCGCAGATCGTTGCCCTCGAGGGCGGTGGTGTTGGTGAAAAGGGACCCGGTGAGCTGCATACCATCGCCGGAATCGCCTGCAAAACGGATGGTTACTTCATCGCGAATGAGGTCTGTCGCTTTCATAGTCGTTCATGAAATGGTTGATGAGAAACAAGACATTCGAAATGTGAGGTTTTTTTATCTCAAATTCACATGAAATATTCATCAACCGCAACTGACTATAAAATAGGCACCTGTGTTCGGTTTCACATTTCGCAGCCTTCTGTGCGGCGTGTATCCGTGATACTGAAAATCTTCCAGCCGTCATCCGTCCTGATCAGGTTCATGGTATTGACCCCGCAATGGCTGAAATCCTCTCCCCGGTAAAATGAGTAGTTCATCCAGGCCGTTGCAAGATTCCCATCAATGTGAACCTGAAGACCTGAAATCTGCTCATCCCAAACCTGATCTTTTGGCTGACCCACAGCATTCAGAAATCCTGTTATATCGGTTTGAGCAAGCTCCACGCTGCCGTTACGGTTTACAACCGTTGAAAGAGTCATGGTTTCATGAAACACCTCCGCCGCCTTTTCACGGTCGCTCTCACGCATGCCGTCAAACAGCTGCAGGATAATCCCTTCGATCTTTTGAGGATCATCATCAGGAGTTCCGGCATCAGGTTGAGGCCCGGTCACTACGGTGATCAAAAGAATGGAAACGAGTATTGATTTCATATGTGCGCCAATTGGTGAAAGTTCACGGCCACAGCCGGTTGCGTGCCTACGAAAGTCACGATAATTTGTTCAAAATGCACATAAATCCTGTCGCATCACAGCAAATATCCCGGCCTGGTACACACATCAACACGCACAAACTTAACTACGTAAACACTTTACCACGTCTACTCCTCCCCGAGCTGCTCCATGATATACTGAATCGCCCGGTTAAGCTGGGGATCGTCAGCACTCATACGATCAGAAAACGAGTTGTTGATCCGGATATCGGGTGCAACACCGGTTCTTTCCAGGTTCTCACCGGTAAGGGTATATACGCCCCAGGATGGCAGCCTGTAGAACGACCCGTCTACCAGCGACCGGCCGCTTGTGAAGATGATCCACCGGTAAGTCTCCATGCCTATGAGAGTGCCCAGGCCCAGCTCTCTGAAACCGGCGGCAGTCATCTCCGCATCGCTGAGGCTCTGCTGATTGATCAGCATCACAATGGGTTTCGCCGCCGGTGTAAAATTGGACTGCGTGGCAAGTTCTCCTTCGCGGTACCCCCAATAGAGATATGGACGCTGAGAAAGAAAACGGAGCACCTCGTCGTGCACATTGCCGCCGGTATTGTACCGAAGGTCCAGGATCAGAGCATCACGGCGCTTGCCCTCCGATACCATCTCTTCCTTGAAGTGCTGCAGTTCTCCGCCGCCCATGTTTTTCATATGCACGTAGGCAATTCGCTCATCTGAGGCTTCGTCCACAAGCTTCTGCCGTTCGTCAATCCATTCGTCGTACAGCAGGTTGCGAATCGAAAAGTAGCTGGCCGGTTCCACTTTTATCTCATAAGAATTCCTGCCGCGATCAAAAGCCAGGGTGATCTCTTCATCGCCTGAAGGAGCCGAGAAGTACGACTCCCTGTTAACGTTCGGGTCCACGTCCGTTCCGTTTACACGCACCAGCCTGTCGCCGGGTTCGATCGTCTCGGCATGATGCCATGCGGGTGACTGCCGGACTATTCGCTTTACCACATAGGGATCATCCGGCTCAAACAGGATCCCGGTTGCCTGAGTCATGGTACCGTAATAGACATCCTCCTCATCTCCTGACGACGAAAATCCTACGTGTGATGAGTTGACCTCGCCAAGCATGTCGTTTTTAAGCTCCCGCAGGTTGTCGCGCGTGCGAACATGCGGCAAAAAGGCACGGTACTGTTCCCGAACCTCTTCCCAGTCGGTGCCGTGGAAGGTTTCAATGTAAAAGTTGGCTTCGAAGTTGGCCCACATCTCTTCGAACATCTGTGTGAACTCGTCGCGCAGGTTTCGCCTGAATGTGTGCCGGGTTTCAATTTTTTCAACGGTTCCGGCCGATACGTTCATCTTGTGAATCTCCCCTCCCAGGAGAACCCAGTGCGAACCTCCTGCCTCCACGATGGAACCGCTCCATGATTCCGTACCCCCGATTTTTTCCGTTTTTGGACTCTCGAAAGGCTCAAATGTCGTTTTCCACCATGCGGTGCGCCCTTCGTCGTGATTGGAGCGATAGAGTACCACCGTTTTTTCCCCGTCGAGCGTTACAAATGGCGACGACTGGGTGCCGAACGACTGCCCCACCTGCTCCCAGCGGTCGTCAAGGCCCTCTTCCCGGATGGTTACCGTAACCACGGAGTCCTTCTCTGATTCCTCACCATCCTCCTCAAACAGTTTGCTGATGCGATCGGACCTGAATTCGGGCTCAATCCGGTCCAGTGCAATCCGGTAGATGTCGGCATCGCGCATTCCGTAGGGGAAGGACGGTTCGGTGCGGTTGGTCTGAAAGTAAATATACCTGCCGTCGGGCGACCAAACCGGTGACGTTTCCGATACAAAGGTGTCCGTAATCTGAATAACTCGCTCTTCCTCTGTATCGTACAAAAACAGGCTCTGCTCGAAATCCCTGTAGGCTGTGTAAAGGATGAAGCGATCATCCGGAGAGAAAGAAGGGGCTGAAGCCCTGATATCCCAAATCTCATCCTCAACCACCGTTTCGCTGTCACCGGTCTCCACATCCAGCAACCGCACCTCGCCTCGGCCGCTCAGATAGACACCCTTTGTGCGGTCGCCGTTTAGTGAAAGCGACCGGTTATTCTGCATGTCCTCCGTAAGCTGCTCCTCTGCAGCTGAGCCGTCTGCGGCAATCCGGTACAGATTCTGATAACCATTCCAGGTTTGTGTAAACAGGAGGGTTTTGTTGTCGGCCTGCCACTTCACCTCCATCACGCGGCCCTCTTTTGCCGTATCAAGCCGGCGGATAAACCTGCCGTCCGCATCCGACACAAAAAGCTCGCCCCTTGATACAAACGCCAGCTTTTTCTTGTCGGGTGAAACGTCAAACCCGCTGATATTGCCGGATACCGAAAAATCCTGCATCTGCGACAACGTGGAATTCCCCGCCAGACGCACCTCTGCCAGTGAAGCTTCCGCAAGGGCTGTATCAAACACCCAAAGCCGGTAGTCGCGGGTAAACACCACCTTCTCCCCATTGGCGCTGACAGACGGGTGTTTGATGGAGGTTGGAAACGATGTCAAACGCTCCTTTCCGCCGGCAGTGAGCCGGTAGAGATTGTATTCTCCGTTATGCTCATCCGAAACAAAATAGATCGTCCCGGTACGGTCGATCGCTGGCCACATGTCTTTTCCGTTGAAGTCCGTATGAACCTCGTACTTCCCGGTTTCCGGATTCCAGGATTCTATCTGCGGTGCAAAGGAACCCCTGTAGCGCTTGCGGTGTGCCTGGTTTTTGCTCTCCCAGGAGGTGTTGAAAAAGATGCGGCCGTCGGGATGAGCGGCTGCATTATGGTCGGTATTGTGGTAGTGGCTGAAGACACGTGCAGGGGTGCCTCCGTTGAGGGAGATCTGCCATGTACTGAACCGGTTCTCACGGCTTGAGGTGAAATGGATGGTTTGCGAATCCCAGCTCCATCCCTCCACTTCATCTGCGGCCTGGTGGAACGTGAGCTGACGAATCTCGCCCCCCTCAATGGGCATTATATACACATCCATATTTCCGTACTGCTCTGATGAAAAGGCAACCCACTGTCCATCGGGCGACACTTCCGGCCGGGTTTCAATCCCATCCATGGCTGTGAGGCGAACGGCCTGCCCGCCCTGTGAGGGAACCATCCAGAGATCACTTTCGTAGCTGAAAAGAATGTGTTCACCGTCGGGCGTAAGGGTTGGGTGGGATGTGAAGTAGGGCGCATCGACCTGAGCGGCGGCCGGATTCATATTAATAAACAGGAACAAAGAGGCGGTAAAGATGGAAAAAAGAGTTCTGAACATGAGCAGGTTCAATCGTTTTGTTAAAGGTCTACGACGGAATATAGCAGAAATCGGTTGGGGAGGAAATTCCTGTTCAAACCATACGCTGCGGGTACCCGTTGTTCCGTGGCAATGAAGCTTTACGTTGAAGGTTCAGGTCAGCTTATTTCTGTTTTTTCAGGGTCTATTTCACCTGCTTTGATCAGGGAATATTTCGCAGCCACGGGCCCCAAAAGCTCGTGGATTACCACGGCACCCATAATCACAGCCAGAAGTAAATCAGAGATTGCGGTAAAAGTATCCTGCTGGTAAATGCTTAAAACCAACCCGATTACGATACCCCCTTGAGGCAGTAATCCGCCCGCTGTATATTTTTGTATTGCAGGTTTTGCGCTGACTATTTTTGCACCCAGGCCCGCTCCCAGAAATTTCGCGACCGTTCTGAGAATTACAAACAGTACTATCAACAGTGTTGCCTGAGGAATAGTTGAAATATTGAGCTGCATACCGCTCAGCAGAAAGAAGAAAAGAAAGATAAGATCCTCCGTATAGCGCTCAATAATTTCAAATATCACTTTCTGATTCCCCGACTTATTGACAACCACAATCCCCATGGTCATTGTAGCCAGAAGAAGATCTGCATGTATCGCTTTCGCCAATCCAACACAAAAAATAATCAGCGAAAATATAATCACCACCCATTGTCCCTCACCTTCTACCTTGAAAAACTTCGCAATCGGATCAATGAAAAGCGCAACCACAATCCCGATAAGAATGGCGATCACTATTTCATAGAGACCATTTAGCGCAGGATTTCCAAACAATCCGGCTTCGCCCCCCGCAAAGAAGAAAATTACGGTAATCGTAAGGCTGAACATCAACACACCGAGTACGTCATCAAGCGCCGCTACACCCAGAATCGTATCCGATACTTTCCCTTTGGCTTTATATTGGTGCATCACGGCAAAGGTTGCCGCTGGCTCTGTGGGAATGGCCACCGCGCCCAGCAGAAGAGCCAGCATCAGAAGTGCAGTGGTATCGAAAGGGAGCGATGATGGAAAAACCAGCCCAATCCCCAAAACACCACCGGCAACCAAAAACAAAGGAACCATGCTTGCCATCATGGTGATGCTGATAATTTCCTTTTCATGTTTTTTCACTTTGGACCATCGCAGTGCTCCCCCTACCTCAAATGTGATGAAAGCCAGGCACACTTCCATGAGTGGAAAGGTTCTCTCCATAATGTCTGCCGGAACAAAATCGAAGGTATTTGGGCTGAAAAGGATCCCTGTGGCAATGTACCCGATGATCCTGGGTAAGCCCATTTTGTCAAAAGCCCATCCGGCGGTGTACCCAATGATAAGAATCAAGCCAATTGTGAGCAGAATATTCAATGTGTATCCCTCATTTGAATGAGCTGATGATTTAGTTTTATCAGGCCAAATAACCTGAATTCGTCATCAGCTTAAGCACTCTCACGTTCCGATTCATGAAATATACCAAATTCATGCACTACCCTTCTGCTAAGCTATGTAAGCTACAAAATGCTCCTGTAGTTTGGATCATTCTGAAGAAAAGAAAGTACTTCGAAGGACACTGAAAACGCATTACTTACCCATATTTTTCTTTGAGAAGAGACCGCAGCAATTGTGCCTGCCGAAATGATAACCATATAACGCCTGTTTAAAACTCCCACCGGAGCATCACATTCACATTGCGGCCGGGCATGGGGGCGTTGCGGTTTTCAACGCGGCTGAGGTGGTCGCGGTAGCGCTCGTTGAGCAGGTTGTCGAGGCGCATGCTGAGGGTAACTCCGTGGCCAAGCCGGTAGCCGGCATCTGCACCGATCAGTACATAGCCATCTGTCGGACGTTCATTTGGTGCGACACGGTCCTGCCGGCTCACAATCCGTACGCGCGGACCCGCATGCCATTTTCCCTGTTCGGCCCTGAGGGAAGCGTAAACCCGGAACGGGGGAATAAAGGTAAGATCGTTGCGGTTGCCGGTATACTCGTACCCGCGCACATAATCGGCTCCCGCTTCCGCCGACAATGTCCGGCTAAGCCTGAGGCCTGCCATTATCTCGAAACCATAAAGGATTGCATCTTTGGATCCATACTCGAAAATCGGAAGTCCGGAGGGTTGATGTGTCTCACCCGTGGGAAAGAAATCAACGTAGTTGCTGATTCGATTGGCAAAAAGAGAGATCTGCCAGCTGATCCGCTCGCCGCTGTAGTCTGCAAAGGCATCCGCACCCAGGCTGATTTCATTTTGCAGATTCGGGTTGCCGCGATCGAACGATCCGGCCGCCGCATGCGGGGCGAAGGAGTAGAGCTCCTCGATGGTAGGCGTGCGATAGGCTCGCGCCACCTGGAATCCGGTCGTAAAACGGTCACTTCGTGAGTAGTTCAGCCCCACTGCACCGGAAAAGATCAAGTCGGTTCGGTCTTCGAATATGGATGCATCCCTGAACAGTTCATTGGTTTTCACGCGCGTATCTTTCCACTCCATACGCAGTCCGGTTTTCATGGAGAGTGCATCGGTAAGCCCGATCTCCTCATAGATAAAGCCCGCCAGAAACGTACCCGCTGCATTGGGAGTGAGTGCATCCCCTCCCCCAAGCTGCAGGGCCGACCGGTTAAAACTCAGCCCCAGGGCTCCCTCGAATGGGCCGGTTTTGCGATGGCGCAGGAGAAGGGAGCTGCTCAGCGTCTGCTGGGCAAAGGTTATCGCCACAAACTCCTCCACAGTGCCCTGCGGAACCCTGCTGATCTCCACTTCGTCGTGACTGTAGTCGCTGTAGTGCATACGCAGTTCCGCATGCTCAAAAAAGCGGTCCATATCCATGGTTGATATGCTCTGGATGTTGAGACGGTTCATGCGGATTTCGATCGACTCGTTCAGATCATCAATCATTTCCGGCAGACCATAATCAAAGTTCATACCGGTGATAGAGAGGCCCGTCTCCACGGGGCCTAATCGATATCCCAGCCCGCCTCCAAAGCTGAGGTTTCGAAGCGCCGTATCGGGAAGCGTACCATCCGGCGTGGTGAGATCACCGCCGTTTCGGTAGATCATGCGTCCGGTCACCGCAAACCGGTCGGTTCCGTAGCGCGTGCTTACGAGTCCTGCCCCCATGCTGTTCATGCTGGAAACGTGGGAGGCAAGCGCCGAACGGGAACCGGGATCCCACTCACGCGGCATATCGGCGCTAAATAGATTCACCACCCCGCCAATGGCGCCGGAACCATACATCAGGCTTGCAGGGCCGCGCACCACTTCCACGCGGTCCATAGCCAGGGGATCCAGGCCTACGGCATGGTCAACGGCAGTACCCGAGAGGTCGCCCATGCGTTCACCGTTTTGCAATACAAGCACCCGGTCGCCATCAAAACCACGGATAACGGGACGTGCCGGGGCCGAACCGAAGGAGCGGGTAGTCACGCCCGGATTGCCGTCCAGGATCTCTCCCAAGCTGGGCGCAGCACGCTGCTGCAGCTGCTCAGCACTGAGCGACTGTGCCGGCTGGTACTGAACCGAGCGTCCGATCGGGGAGGCGGTTACGATGACATCGTCCGATTGTACCACTGAGGCACGGAGTTCAAAGACAGCTTCTTCTTCCGAAGGATGACTGATCTCCACAATGAGCGGCTCAAAGCCCAAAGAGCGCACTTCTAAGGTCCATTTTCCGTGATCCAGATTTTCCAGTGAAAACCGCCCGCTGTCATCAGCCGATGCGCCTTTTTGCAGAGCTTCAATGAAAACGGTGGCCCCCGGAACAGGCTCTCCGCTTCCGGTTTCCACAACGGTACCTGAAAAGGCTGTTTGTGCATGAGCACTGAACTCGTTAAGATTCAATAGTGTACAAAAAAGTAAAGCGTATAGCGGTTTCATAATCCTTTCTGATGTGAATGAAGCAGTTTGTATACCGGAGGCTGCCGTCCGAATCATGCACAAATTTAAATAATATTTAGCCTAAGCTAAAAATAAAATTTGAAAGACTAACACCTCGGTCTGGATATGAAATATGGCCGAAATAGGTCGCTTAAAGCAGGAAAAAGATAAGTGCGGAGCAGTGAACCCGTTTACGCAGTGTGGCTCTCGACACAGACCTGGCACTCCACCCACTCTTCGCCTGGAATGTGCTCGATGGCTTCCGGGCTGTTGCCCTTCTCAAATGCAGGTTTAAACAGAACATCTCTAAATCGCTTTTAATGATCAATCGCCAGAACAACACGATGATCACGCTGAGTGTCCTGAGTGTCCTGAGTGTCCTGAGTGTCCTGAGTGTATTTTAAAAAACATGTCAAAATAGACCTTTGCTAAAGTGCATCTTTACGATCGAACGACACGTGTCGATTTGTAACGATATATCAGGGCTGCCTTTCTAATCAGTTCATACATTTTTCATTTTACCTCCGAGGCCCTCCTTCAAACGTCGTTTAGCTAATCACTGAGGCAGTACAGGAAGCATGGGGACAAGGGATTGTAGAAATTGGGCAGGCTTACAAGAACAATGAAGATTATCGTGAAGTGGCATCCAACCACGTACGGGAATTCTACGCCTATGGAGATGAAACCATTCTGTTCAAACCTACTCTGGCATCAGAAGATCAGTTCCGTGAAGATTTTGATCAGGCACTGAGTTATTTCGTCGGTACTGAGGGTACGGAGGATGGTGGGTTTGCCATTGCTCCATATACCAATGTGCGATGGGAAAATGAGGGTACGGTTATTGACGAAGATGGAGACATGGCGGTGGCCATGGGCAACTATTTCTTAACCGGAACCGACGGTAGCGAAACCAAAGATGAGTATTCATTTGCCTATATGAAAGATGATGATGGCAACCTGCGAATAATCCTTCATCATAGATCATTACACTACTCTCCAAGCTAATAATTTTCAGATTTACTGTATGATCACATTGGGCGCGGTTCCTTTTTAAAGGCATCGCACCCATTATTACAACATCTGAATAACATCTGAGATCAGAACTTTCGCAACCCGAAAAGTAAAATTCGGTTAATAGATTGAACAATTCGTCGGAAATTGATTCAAATTTGAACGCTGTGCCTTATTTTCGACTTTTAAATTTTGACGTAAATCCTTCAACCAAATCAACTACCTCATGAAGAGTTTATCCATGTTCCTTTTTATGTTTCTTACACCGATGCTTACGCTTTCGGCACAAACGATGGCAGGCGGACAATTCAGCGAGATGCGAGGCTTTGCTCAGGCCGTGGCGGTGTCAGATGGGAATATTTTTATAGGTGAACCCCAGAATGTGCACAGGGCGGGTGTTGTCTATGTGTTTGGCCAAGCTGAGGGTGAATGGATCTCTCAGGCCGAATTGATGGCATCGGGCGGCGAGATTGAAGACCGCTTTGGCACCTCACTCTCGGTTGACGCCAACCGGATTTTTATTGGAGCTCCCGGCCTGAGTGGAAGCGATGGTGCAGCCTACCTGTTTGAAAACGCGGAGGGTTCATGGAGTGAAACGGCACGAATGGCGCTGCCATACGGAGCCAATGGAAGCCGGTTTGGAGAAAGCGTTCTGATTCACGGAGATCACGCATTTGTCGGTGCACCCGGCTACAATGAAGAACTTGGAGCCGTCTTCGTATACCGTCTCGGAGATGAAGGCTGGTCGCAGACGTCAATCATTGCTAGCCCGGATACATCTGCCGAAAGTGGTTTTGGCTCCACACTATCTTTTGACGGTTCAAATCTGGCAATAGCCGCTCCACAACAGGGTGGCGGTGCCGTTTATATCTACAGTGAAGAGGGCAATACGTGGAACGAGAGGACGATGCTCACAAACAATCAACCAGACAGCAGGGCACGATTCGGGTCAGCTATGCTGATGCGCGACTCCCACCTGTTTATCGGCTCACCACGGGAAAATACAGCTTCAGGTGCAGTTTATCACTATCAGAAAGATGAGGAGTCGGGTAACTGGACACAGACAGGGCGCCTGCTTGCATTTGATGCTCAGCCACGATACCAGTTTGGAAGCTCAATTACATGGACAAACAATGGACTCTGGATCGGAGCTCCCAACGCTGACGGAGGCCGCGGACTTGTTTATCAATTCAGCCAAAATGAGGAGGCAGATGGATGGTCTGGTGTTCAGGTAGTGACGCTCCCGGAGAGTTCACCCGGCGACGATTTCGCCGCGACACTGGCTGCCGATAGATCACTTGCCGTAGCAGGCTTGACGGGCGCTGACTACGGTGCAGGTTCGGCCGCAATTCTTCAGCAAAGCGAGAATGGAGAGTGGATTGCACAGAACATCGTGATTGGCACCTCAGATGCGGTACTGCAGCGTGTAACAAACGGCAGAGTTGAATGCCAGGATGGACAGGCCACTCTCTTCGGATGCGATAATGTGGATCTGATCTCATTCCTGCCGGTACATGAAATTGGCGGTAACCGCGGCGTTCGCCTGAACGATATGTGGGGCTGGACAGATCCGTTGACTGATCGCGAATATGCTATCGTTGGGCGCAACGAGGGAACCTCTTTTGTGGATGTAACCGATCCGTACAATCCGGTTTACATCGGCAACCTTCAAATGCCGGAGACGGCCGTTCAGAGCGTGTGGCGCGACATGAAGGTATATAAAGATCATGTGTTTATTGTGGCCGATAATGCCCGCGATCACGGAATGCAGGTGCTGGACCTGGCGCTGTTGCGAGAGTTTAGCGGCGAACCGATCGAATTTGAGGAGACAGCACACTACCGCAATATCCGAAGTGCACACAATATTGTGATCAATGAGGATACGGGCTATGCTTACATCGTAGGCAGCAGCGGCGGGGGCGAAACCTGTGGCGGCGGACTGCACATGGTAAATATTCAAGATCCCGTGAATCCCACTTTTGAGGGTTGCTTTGCCGATGCCACAACAGGACGAAGCGGAACGGGCTACAGCCATGATGCGCAGTGCGTGATTTATGACGGACCGGATGAGGAGCATAAGGGCAAGGAGATCTGCATCGGATCCAACGAGACCGCAATCAGCGTTGCGGACGTGACCGATAAAGATAACCCGATTCCGCTCTCAACGGCCTCTTACCCGGATTACGGTTACGTGCACCAGGGCTGGCTGACCGAAGACCACCGCTACTTTTTTCAAAACGATGAGCTGGATGAGCTGACGGGTGCGGTAGACAGAACCCGGACACTGGTTTGGGATCTTGCCGATCTGGATGATCCACAGTTTGTTCGTGAATTCTTTATCGATACACCTTCATCTGATCACAACCTTTACATCAAGGACAACCTGATGTACCAATCCAATTACGTGAGCGGACTGCAGGTTGTAGATGTCTCGGATCCTGCCAATCCGAAGCATGTGGCTTCATTCGATACCCATCCGTTTACACCAGACAGCCCCGGTTTCTCCGGAACCTGGAGCAATTATCCTTATTTCAAAAGCGGAATCGTTGTTATGACCAGCGGAAGGGAGGGGCTCTTTATCCTGGACGTACAGCCACAGGTAAATCTACCCTAAGCACCGGCAGCTGCAAAAACCGGCTTCGGGACCACGGAGCCGGGCAACCCATAACATTCAACAGATATGAATTCACTCCTGAGTTACTTCAATCTCAACATGGGTCTGCTTAGCGGACTACTGACATCATTTTCGCTGATTATTTTACCGCTGCAGCTCAATGCAGAACCGGCCAATGACAACAATCAGCGTATTTATGCAACCAACCAGGGTAGCGCCAGCGTGACTGTGATTGATGCCGTGACCCTTGAAGTTGTGGAGACTGTGGATCTGAGGGAATTTGGATTCTCAGCGATGGCACGTCCGCATCACGCCATCGCGGAGCCGGACGGGTCGCACTGGTATGTAACGCTGATTGGTGAAAACCGCGTGCTCAGATTCAATCGCGACAATGAGCTGATGGAACAGGCGGAGATTGAAGTACCCGGTCTGATGGCCATGGCTCCGGAATCAGGAAAACTCTTTGTGGGCCGGTCAATGAGCGCAGTGAACCCGCCCCAAAGCTTTACTGAAGTAAATTTTTACGGCATGACCGATCAGGAGGAGGTCGACCTCTTTTTCACCCGCCCTCACGCCATTGCGGTATCCCCCGACGAGGAGTGGATCTACGTTTCAAGCCTCTCTTCCAACCAGATTTTGGCTCGAAACATTATAACCGGCGAGGCCGACCTTATTTCACTTGAGGGCGACACACATGTTTTTATCAATTTTGCCATATCACCGGATGGAAACACAATGATACTTACCGGACAGGTATCCGGGTATGCACTCATTTTCGACCTTTCTGACCCGATGGCACCCCTCCTCACCGATACAGTTGATGTAAACCCGATGCCATGGCACCCCGTCTTTTCACCAGACGGAAAGTTTGTCTACTTTGCGAACAAAGGCAGCAATACCGTAACGGTTCTAAATATGGAAAACCGGACGGTGGATGCGGTAATCGAAGGAAATGGCCTTGCCCAGCCGCATGGCGCCGCACTTTCCTCAGACGGCAAATACCTGTTTGTCACCAGCAATAATTTAAATGGAAGCTACAGGCCCGAAGGTGCATCAGATGATGAAACGGATCTGCCGGGAACCGTTACGGTGATCGACACGGAGAAGCGCGAAATCGTGAAGGTGATTGAAACGGGCAAAAACACAACAGGTATCGGAACCGGAAACTGGTAATTTAAAATTCTGAATCAATCGTTTGAAGGTCGAAGAAGATACGCACTTATTGATGGTATGTCCCATAAGGTTTTGTATGCTCATGATGGCTGCGTTCGTGCTCTTCACGGCATGCCGGTCTGCAGGACCACTTCAAAAAGGTGAGCCAGAAGATCAATTTATAAGAGACGTAACCGCCTACCCGGTATTTAATTCGGAAGGAGACCGGATCTCTTTTCCATTTATGGGTGGCTTCAATGCCCCCCGTCCGCAGTTTACGGACATTGACGGGGATGGCGATACTGATCTCTTTGTGCAGGAGAACACAGACGAGGTGATCTTTTTTGAATATGCTGAAACTGAAGAAGGATTCCCATTGGTCTGGAGGAGTGACGAGTTTTTGGATCTGAGTGTTGGAGAGTGGTTTCGGTTTGTGGACCTGGATCAGGATGGAGACCCAGACTTATTGGCCGAGCAGCCCTACAGCTACATTCGGTACTATCGAAATGAGGGTACAGCGAAAAATCCCGTCTTCGTGCCTGCGCGCGATTCTCTCCGTGATGTAAACGGCGAACCGATCTTTTCCGACCGGCAAAATATTCCCAATGTTACCGATATCGACTGTGATGGTTTTCTGGACCTCTTTATAGGCCGTCTTGACGGTACGCTGACCCGGTATGAATCGATCGGACTGGATGATGAGGGAGTGCCGCAATTTGAACTTGTGACCGACCGGTTTGAGAACATTGAGATCGTACAACAGTTCGGCACCATGCACGGAGCCAACAGCATGGCGTTTCAGGACATCGATGGAGACGGCGACCAGGATCTGTTTTGGGGCGATTTTTTTGAGCCCAGCATCTTGCTGCTCGAAAATGAGGGCAGCTGCGGAGATCCGAGATTTCAGAACGAGCCGCGTCCGTTTCCGATCGGTAATCCTGCCAGCACCAGCGGCTACAATGCCCCCACTCTCACCGACTGGGATAACGACGGTGATACCGATCTCTTCCTGGGCGTGCTTGGCGGGGCCTACAACGCCATTGAAACCACGGCCGAGAATTTTCTCTTTTTTGAACAGGAAAACGGTGATTTCACACTTCAAAGTGAACAATTTCTCACAATGATCGACATCGGGGAGGAGTCGATCCCCGCAGCCGGAGACATCGATGGAGACGGGGATATCGACATCCTGCTGGCAAACAAGATTGACCCCTCGGACCGGCGCTCCTCTTATGTTTACATTCTCGAAAACCGCGGCACGGCTGCCGCACCCGAATTTCATCTGGCCGGTACACTCAACTTTCCGGACGCCTACCACTACGCCCCGGCACTGGCCGACATGGACGGAGACGGACTGGACGATCTCATTTTAGGCAACTGGAAAGGTAATATCGCGCTTTACCGCAACAACGGCTCGGGATTTGATCTGGCACAGGAAACACTCGCTGAGCTTCCAAGGGGAAGCAACGCCGTTCCGGTGACTGCAGATATTGATGCGGACGGAGATTTGGACCTGCTAGTGGGCGAATCGGGAGGAGGTTTACTCTTTTTCCGAAATACCGGAACACCTGAAAACCCCGGGTTTGTACTGGAGCAAGACGCCTTTTCAAACGTAGAAGTAACGCACCGTAGCGCACCTTCCCTTTATGATATTGATGCTGACGGCGACCTGGACCTGTTTCTTGGTTCCAAGCAGGAGGGTGTTCAATTCTACCGAAATACCGGTAATCCGCAGGAAGCCGTTTTTCAAAAAGAGCCACTGCCCTTTCATGTGGTCTCCACACAATTTATCACCCCAAGGTTTGCCGACCTGAATGGTGATGGCGATATGGAGCAGCTTTTAGGCGGACGAAGCGGAGGGGTTTATTTATATCGGTAGATTAGCATTGCAGAGGGCTTTGCAAAACCTCATCAAACCTCATCCCGTATACTGATACTGGATCTTCAAACCGCCATTCAGTTTTTACGGCAATCAAAATCCTGTACTTACAAAAAGCACAGGTATGCAAAGCCCTCAAAAAAAAGTATCCCTTTTACAGGAGAGCATAGTTAAAAATTATCGAATCAGTTTCTGGCGTTTTCCAGCTCTTCCACAATCCGGGTGGCGTTATAGACATTCCTTAGGGATTCCAGCATGCCGCGGACGTCAACAGAAACGGCACGTGCGCTGCGATCGTCCAGAATAAAGGTACTTGACCCCATACTTTCCACATTGCCGTCGAATGCCAATCCAACGACCTCAAGATCGATATTTACTACCGGTGATCCCGAATTTCCGCCGATGATATCATTGGTGGAGACAAAGTTTACGGGCGTAGAAAGATCGAGTGATGAAGACGGAGTTGCCCATCGCTCCGGCAAGTCCCACTCGGGCTCGCCTGTGTGTGAATAATGACGATCATACATACCATAAAACGTTGTGTAAGCAGGTGCTACGGTTCCGTTATATTCATATCCGTTCACTACACCATCCTGAATTCTGGGCGAGAAGGTTGCGTCAGGCGGAATCGATGTTCCGTAAACGGCGAACCAACCGCGGCCAAGTCTCGTTTGCAGCTCACTTTCTTCCTGTGACAGTTCCCTGAAGCGTTCGATGTTCTCAAACAGAGTCTCCCCGAATGTTTTGAAATAGGCTACAGCCGGATCTGATGATGCTGACTCACTGCTTTCAAGTAGTTCATCTGTTTTTTCTGCAGTCGCAAAGCCACTATTCTCTATCAAATTGTCAGCCACAGTTTCATAATCCTGCCCGTTTGTAATCTTCATCAGGTATGGGTGGTCAGTACCGAGACCATCTGCAAGATAGTTAAGGTGAGATATGATCAACTGCTTTTCCAGAAATGGCGGTTTGTCCTGGATGTTTTGTATCTGGTTAAGAATCGATGATTTTCTCTGCTCATTATCTTCAATTTGCTCCATCATGGCGTAAAAATAACCGCGTTGCAGTATTGCGGCAGAAGCAATAGAGTTTGGAGCAATTCCAAGCGTTATATACGGGTACGGCGCAAGTGCAGCCTTCTCTTCCTGAATCTCCGCAATACGATCAATGATAGGTATATATGTGTCGCGCAGCTCAGGCGACTCATTAAGTGCGTCTCGAAATTTCTGCTGGTTATCAACCTTTCGTCCCATCAGATATTCATTATTGTGGGCTTCAATTTGTCCGCTAAGCAGTTTTTGTGAGTTTTTAAGGCCAAAAATGGTATTTCTTAGCTGTTGAGCTTCGGGCGATTCGGGAGCATAATCAAAATAAGCCTCAAGACCTTCGATGAGTCGCGTAAACAAGCTGTGCCTGAACGGAAGGTCGTATGTACCGCTGTAAGCCAGCTGAGAAACCGTATTGAGCCTGGTTGTACGCCCGGGGTTGCCAATCATGAAAACACCATCCCCTTCTTCCGCTCCTGTTTCAGAAAATGGAAAGTAAAACTCCGGCTGATAGGGTTCATCATCCACATATACGCGGTAAAACGTCATATCCAGGTTGTATCTCGGATAGGTAAAATTATCTGAATCGCCGCCGAAATAACCAATTTGCAGTTCAGGCGCCATCACCATTCGCACATCCGTAAAACGTCGGAAAATGTACGCGGAATAACGACCGCCATTAAAAAGAGAAACCACCTGAACCTGACGGTCTCCATATTCAGCCACCTCTTCGCTGATTTCAGACTGCACCCTGCTGATAGCTTGCTGACGTGCTTCTGCCCGATTTTCAACCGGAACAGCATCCACATCACTCAAAATCCGATCCGTTACATCACGAATTTCAACAAGTTGATCTACATAATAATCCTCGATTTTGCGCTCATCAGATAGTGTAGATGCATAAAATCCATTATCAAGAGTATTCTCCCCTTCCATACCGATCTGGGTAATTGAACTTCGGGCACAGTGATGGTTGGTCATCACCAACCCCATATTTGACACAAACGAGCCGGAGCATCCGGGGATCCGAACCGCGCTCATTCGGGCATGCTCAAACCAGGCACTGTCGGGATCGAAATTATAGGTCTCGGCAAAATAGTCGACCGGCGCGTACTCGAATGTCCACATGCGGCCGTTGTCCAGGATAGACGATTCAACAGGCTCAAATTCGGGCAGCGTTGAGGCCGGTGCCTCCTGGGAGAGGGTTTGCTGTTGCCGGACTGTTTCTGTTGTATGTTGAGGAGCTGCACAGGCCGAAACCAGAAATAAAACGGTGATTATTGAGGCAAGTTTATTGAAGTATCGTTTCATCAGACAGATATTAGTTTAGATTTTAAAACTTTGAAGCTACTGCAAAATCGCAAGTCTCATTACGTTGAGTATCGGTTTCTTTTGCTTTCGGTAATCATCTGCAAATCTTCTATGTGCAGCTCAAGTTCGGTCATCGATAGTGACGTTTAGTAAACGTAGTAATCCAGGGCTCCCAGGCTCAGCATTGCTTTATCGGGCCTGTTCAACACACCTGGTGCACTCAACCCACTCTTCGCTTGGAATGTGCTCGATGGCTTCCGGGCTGTTTCCTTTTTCAAACACGGGCTTGAAGAGAACATTGCCTTCAGAATGTTCGGTGCCGCAGGAGTGGCAGCTTACCTCATGGTCCATGCGTATCGGCGTATAGCCTGTGATAACCCAGCCGTCATGCCCCTGGTGGGCGGCCAGGCTCTCAAGTGCTGCTCGTACCGTCAGCGATTTGTTTCCTTTGTAATATTTTTCCGACAACTTGTCCAGAAGGTCGACGGTCGCATTGTCGAGCGTAAAATTGAGCCGTTTCATGGTTTCTCCTGCTGATTATCCGGATCGCTTGCAACCGGATGATGTTTATGTGATGCAATGTTACAGGTACGATGATGCCTGTAATTTAACCAATGCCCCCATATCAATACAATACTTCCTGCAACGGTCACTCCGGTTTCGAACCAAAGGCCGATAAGGTAGTGGCCAACCAGCCATCCGATCAGGATCAAAGCAAAACCGCCCATAAGCAGGCCGGTGATCTTTTTGTCGTAGTGGCTTCGTCTGGATGCAAAGTAGACCGTAGGCGCTATGAGAGCTGCAAAGATGGGGTGGGCCAGCTCGTGCATGAACGTGGCAGAAGCCACAGGTAAAATTGCGATCAGGACAGGGAAAAACAGACAATGAACGGCACAAATGGTGGACACGCTCAGCCCGAATCGGTCCCATAAAATAGAAGCGGTGATACTCTTTTCAGCCAATTTAATTTAAATCATTTACATATTCAGTGTGTATTAATATACACACTTTAATGAAACAGGTGCAAGGATCGGGCTCATTCTTCTTCATTTGATGGAGCAGACGGGTATGAACCGACGCTGCGGCACTTTGGACTGGGGGCACTCTATGTTTATTGTCCCAATTAAATAAACCCTGACCTACTTGCCATTTTTCGGCAGGTCGCTGTCCTAATCACCTCCCTTTTTTTCCCTGTTCTCTTCATCCCGCTCCTCTTGTCCTGCATCATCTTCGGCTTCAGCTTCAGCTGCAGGGTTGGACCCAGACTCGGCAAAATCATCATCCGCGACATCATCAAGATCCACACCTTCCGCCTCTGCCCTGAATTTTTCGATATACTCTTCAATTATTTCATCCGCATTTTCATCTTCATCGAGCTCCATCTGTCGCTCCATGAGCAGCCGCCGGTGTTCCGCCATGTCGTCGTCCTTCAGGATCTCATCAATCTCCCGGGGTTTGGGAAGCTCATCCACCGCATTGATCCCGAAATGCTTCAGAAAGTACGTTGTGGTTTTATACAGAAGTGGCTTTCCGGGCGAATCAGCGCGTCCCGAGACCTTCACAAGCATTTTTTCGAGCAGCTGACGAAGGATATATCCTGAATCCACACCCCGAATCTGGTCCACTTCCGGTTTGGTGATCGGCTGCCGGTAAGCCACAATAGCAAGCGTTTCAATAGCGGGCTGAGACAGCTTGCGATATGCGTTTTCGTGCTGAAAAATACTTAGCCAGGGATGGAAACGGGGCTGGGTTACGAAGGTAAAGCCACCTCCGGTCTCTTCAATCCGGAACGAGAGGTCGTTCTCTTCGTACCGTCCGTTGAGCTGCTCCACAATCCTCTCAATTAAGGGCCGGTCAAGTTCCAGCTCTTCCTCACTTTCTTTTACGATCTCCGAAAGCTTTTCCCAGGATATGGGTTCGGGACTTGCAAAAATAAGCGATTCAATCACGGATGTGAGTCGTGTGCCATCAACAAAACGGTAATCGAGCATTCAGATCGGATGTGGTGAATGAAAAGTGGGTTGGAAGATAGAGTGAAAAGGGAAAAGTAGAAAGCTTTTTGAGATTGCTGCTTCTCGTGCAGAGAAGCTGGAAGTCGAACTGAGAGGAGGTCAGGGGTGAGTCCCTACCGTCGGTAGCAGATAAGCGTACTTCGGTCTTTTTCGGTGACTCTGTATCCCAGAAGGTGAAAAATTTCTTTCACGAAAAAGAGTGCAATATCCAGGTTCACTATGAACTCCTGCTTATCTGAGCGGGTAACTCCGGGCAGATAGGCAAGAAGACTGTGAATCGAGCTGTCCCGGAGCCAGGCTGAAAATGTGAGCCAGAACGGTGACACTTCACGAATAATCAAAAAACCATCATTTCCGCTTTTCTGATAGAGTGGCATAAAGATTCGACCCTCTTCCGGCGCTTTAATTACCTCACCCTCATCTATAGCAAGCGGTTCACCTTTCTCAACGGTATCAAAGTTCCTGTATCCAGGATACATGTTAAAGTTATTTATATCCTCAATGTAATGGTGGTATCTGATTTCGTAATAGGAATTGGGCATACCCGAATTGTCCACCATTTCGATTTCGTACTGCTCCAGATCGGGATAGCCGGCTTTGACCAGGCCGATATGGTGCAGAAGGAGTCTGATAAACGCTTTGCTTCGCTCTATGGATTCGAACGAACTGTGAGCACCCGCTTCAAAACCGATGGCGCGGCATCCCAGGTTGTTGATATAGCTAAGAAGTGTTCCGTGTATATTTTCCTCTATTCCCAAAATCTGAGGCACAGGAAATTTCTGTGCAAGCTCCCGATTGGCAAGGGTGTCGTTCAGCAAAATAAATGCGCAGCTTTCAGAAGAGGTGGTGTGGAGGTCGGCAAATAGGATATCCGGCCGGTCCTGTTCATGGGCATGCAGAATATTGTCAATCTCCGACTTGATTTCGAGACTCTCAAAGTATTCAGACGGCAGGGATTTCCCGGATTCAGCCAGTTCGGTAAAATCCTGGTCAGTATTGAATTTTTCCCAAAGGCGGTTCAGGTCCGTATCGACATAGCGCACACCCCGTTCCAGTGCTTCCAGGTTACCTGTAATGACATATATTTTTCCATCAGGCTCAATTCCGGAATTCATATACTCCTCCAGAATATTCTGTATGGCAACCACCCCGGCACGTTCATTTCCATGTATCCCGACAAAAAAAACAACAACGGGATATCCGGGCTTTCCTGCCCCGATACTTCGAACTCTTTTTGAAATAGTCGCTTGTGGTAAGTCTGTTTCAGAACTCTTAATCATTCTGATGCTTCATTTTTTCCCAGATTTCACGGGTGTCATGATCTGTTATAATACCCACCAGCCGGTTATCTTCCACGACGGGGAGGCAGCTTACTTTTTTATCAAGAAGCAGCAGCATCGCATACTTGAGATCATCATCCGGGCTGATTACAGCCGGATTTTCTTCCATAATCTCTGATGCTACGATATACGGATCGTTTGAATGTTTCTTAAGGTAATCATTCAGCCGCTTTTTTGTTATAATTCCTCTCAGTTCCCCTTTCGAACTCTCCACGGGCATGTGCCGTATATTTCGCCATTCCATAATTTTCTGGACCAATTCTGCAAGATCATTCTCCTGCACCGTCACCAGATCCGTGGTCATGACGCTGCTCACAATGTCATAACGCACTTTTAAATAATCGGACTTCTTTTTTCCGGCAACGTCCCACTCATAAACCGGCTTGCCTGTTTTACGCATTTCATCCATCACCGCCGTTAGCGCAACCGTTGCTTCTTCACGGTCAAAATGTTCCCGAAAATTCCGGTAGCTGGTCACAATCCATCGCGATCCGGTCATATGCGTTCTGGTTCTGCCCTCTATCACAGACAAATAATTCTCAATTTCTTTATCATCAATCCCAAGCTTTTTTAGTCCACCTTCTGCAAGCGGCAGCATCTTGTCCAGAATGAGAGCTTTGGCCGACATAAGTTCTCCCTCCCATACCATTCCGCTCTGTATGCCCCACATAGCCGCTTTATAAAAATTCTCCTTTGCTTCATCAAATGAGTGCTTATCCCAGTTCCCCCTGTAATTTTCGGGCATGTTGCTCATAATACCGACCCAAAAGGCCAGGTTCGCAATTTCATCTTTTTCCGTGGGACCTGATGGCATATAACGATTTTCAATGCGAAGGTGAGGAACACCGCCGCCCACGCCATAACAGGGCCGGTTCCATTTATAAATGGTTCCGTTATGGAGCTGAAGTGCTTCAAGTTTTGGAATACCGCCCGCTTTCAGGGTTTCAAGTGAATCGGTTTCAATTTTAGTGGAAAATAGCAGGGTATGTCTTGCAATGTCATTCTTGAAGACATCCCCCAGACCCTTAATCCACCTGTTTCCATAGGTAACCCGCTGCTCGCGTTCCCGAAAGTTGAACACTTTACCGCGTGTATCGATGCTTTGCTGAAATAACGGGATTCTGGTCTCTGCCCAAAGCTGCTTTCCCAACAGAAGCGGAGAGTTTGCAACGACAGACAGAACCGGTCCCGAAATCATTTGAGCCCAGTTGTACATATCGGCGAACTCGTCAGGCTGCACCTGTAGATGGCATTGAAAGCTGGTGTTACAGGCTTCAAAAAGGATGTTATCGTGACGAAGAATCAGTTCATCCACCCCTGTAATATTCATCTCAAACTCTTCACCCCGAAGTTCTGAGAGGATCTCCGCGAGCGCCCGATAGCGTATTTTGGGAGTAAGATAATCAAGCTGAACCGCCCTGAAATCAATCGAAGGCAGAATACCGGTCAGAATAATTTTTTCATCCAGCGAAGATGCCGCCTCTTCTGCAAGTCCTAGCATTTCAATAAGCTGCTTTTCAACCTTCGAAAAACAGTCGGAACAAACCTCACATGGGTCCAGGTTGATTTCCAGGTTATACCTGGCCAACTCCGACGTAAAGTGTTTATCGTCAATGATATGCAGAACGGTGGATGCATTTTTTGACGGCTTGAAGTGCCTGTCGACCAGACAAAATTCCTGCTCTGCCCCGATTCGGGTAACACCGGTCTCGAACATACCGTCGCGGAGCATTTTTTCGATTGCCTCCACATCGTGAAGAAGGTGTTTCAGAAAATATTTTCTGCTTTCCGGATCTTTGGCAATTGCTAAATTTTGGTTTCCCATTTTTTTCTGCTCCTCCTGATGCGGTTTATTTCTGCAATCTCTTTTTATCGAGCAATCGCAGCAGACGCTTTGTGATTGTCATATAGTTCTGCTCGGTAATGATGCCCACCAACCGGTTATTTTTCACAACCGGTAGACACCCTATCTTCTGCTCGTCCATGATTTCAATCGCCTCAAGTATGGAAGCTTCAGGGTGAATGGTAATAGGATTCTTGATCATGATCTCATCAACCGATGTGCTTCCATCTGTTTTCTGATGTATGATATCATTGTACTCCCTGAATACCATTCGCATTGTTACCAAACCCACAAGATGCTTGCTGTCGTCCTCCACGGGAACATACCGTATTCGGCGCCATTCAATGAGGTTCGCAACCAGTTCCAGAATATCATCCTTTTGAACGGTAAAGAGATCCGTGGTCATGAACTCCTCAACCAGGAGAGTTGAAGGCTGCCAGGTTTCCATATCGTCCACTTTGGCGAGGCCCCACTTATGAATCGGTTCTCCTTTCTTCTGGTTTTTTACCATTGCATTCGTAAGGGCCGTAAGAGCCTGCTCCCTCGACACTTTTTTACTCAGAGAGTTATAAGACTTAATCATCCAATAGCTTCCAGTGCGGCCGGCTTCCGTACGTTCACCGATTATATCAAGATAGCTGTCCGCATCGCCCTTGTCTACCCCTGCTTTTAAAAGGCCCTCCACGGCAATCGGAAGCAGCTCTTCACAGATCAGATCCACAGCCGTATATCGTTTGTCATCGATCCAGCGGAACTTCGTTTCCAGTCCCAGTTTGGAGGCCGCAAAAAAGTTCATTTTAGCATCGTCAAAATCCATGGTGTCAGAGATATTCCCATATACATCTCCCATTCCATTGAGCAGGCCAAGCCAAAAAGCCGCATTCGCTATCTCATCCGTCACCGTGGGTCCGGAAGGGAACACCCTGTTTTCAATTCTAAGGTGAGGCTTTCCATTGCTCACACCATAGCAGGGCCGGTTCCAACGATACACGGTACCGTTATGAATTTGCAATGCACGGAGCTCCGGAACCGTACCCTCTTCAATCATTGAATCAACGTCTTCATCAATATCGGAGCTTAAAATGACACGGTAACGCGCAATATCTTCCTGATAAATTTCGAGGATACTCTCTTTGAGCCATTGGTTTCCGAATGTAACCCTCGGACTTGAGTCTCTCAGGTGATCCCCCACCTTGCGGGTATCGACCGACTGGTGGAAAAGCGCAATTCTGGTCTCTGCCCAAAGCCGCTTGCCGAAGAGCAAGGGAGAATTGACAGCACAAGACAGTACAGGGCCCGCAATTGCCTGTGCAAGATTATATTTTTGAACGAACTCATCGGGACTCACCTGCAGGTGCACCTGAAACCCGGTGTTGCACGCTTCCAGAAGCGGTGTATTGAACCTCATTAGCAGTTCATCCGTGCCCTGTATCCGAAGATCATACTCTTCACCGCGAAGCTTATTGATCGCGTCACAGAGCGCGCGGTACCTCGGAAGCGGGGTCAGGTTGTCGATGCTCAAATCCGATTTCCGAATGGTTGGAAGCACTCCAACCAGGGTAATATCTCCATTCAGTTTATTAATGGCATCGCGCACAGTATCCAGTTTCTGCAGAATCTGAGTCTCCATGCTCGAAAGGCATTTATCCTTAAAGAGAAGGGGGGTCAGGTTTGCTTCCAGGTTAAACTGTGCCAGTTCGGTAGTAAAGCTCTGGTTGTCAATGCTTTGCAACAGGTCCATTGCACGTGAAGCAGGCCTTGTATAGTTGTCAATAAGGCAAAGCTCCTGTTCCGCCCCGATACGGACATTATCAGTCTCAAACCAGCCGTCGTCCAGCATCTTGCGCATAGCACGTACATCCCTCAGCAGATACTTAAGAAATTGCTGTGACTGCTCTTTCGACTCCGGTAATTTTACGCGTTCATCACCCATAAATACAGACTATAGATTCCATCGTCCTAATAATTGAATAATTCATTCAGAAAGCAAGTGGTTTTTAAGGGCATTAGTCATGAGTCTTGAGTATGGAATCTCAGGTCTATCGCAGACATGGTATGCCTGTATTGTGCTGAGCCGTTGATCCGCGGCGGAAACCGGATTCGATCTTGAAACCAATATCCGGGTCGAACAGACATACCATGTCTTAATCCAGGTACTCAAGAGTCAATACGATTTCTCCCCTATCACTCGTATCTTCTCTTCTCACTTAAAACCGTTAACCGATACACTGATTAACTGAACACATGGCTCAGCCTACCTATACAACACATGCCGGAATGGTGGATATTTTGCCGGACGATGTCCGCAAATGGCAATTTCTTGAGGAACTGATCCGTGAAGAGGCACACAGATTTAATTTTGAGGAGATTCGTACCCCCATCATGGAGCAGACTGAGTTGATTGTAAGGGGCCTGGGCCAGCTTACCGATATCGTCTCAAAAGAGATTTTTGCATTCAGTCGCGGGGATGATAACTACGTACTTCGGCCGGAGCTGACGGCGCCGGTTGTGCGTGCATACATCGAGCATCATCTGGATCAGCGTGGCGGATCGCAGAAGCTTTACTACATCGGACCCATGTTTCGCGCAGAGAGGCCGCAGAAAGGACGTCAGCGCCAGTTTCACCAGTTCGGCGTAGAGATTATCGGCAGCAGCGATGCCGTTGCCGACGCAGAGGTCATCGCATTCATGATTCATATCTACAACAGGATCGGGATCAAAAATACAAGACTAAAACTGAATTCAATCGGTGATCCTGAAAGCCGTGAAGCCTATAAAAATGCGCTGAAAAGCCACCTGAAGCCTCATTTTGACAAACTGAGCGATGTTTCAAAAAAACGATTTGAAAAAAATCCGCTGCGAATACTCGATTCGAAAGAGGAAGAAGATCGTCCGTTCATTGAAAGCGCACCCCTCATTACCGACTATCTGAGTCAGGAGTCGAAAGCGCATTACGACCGGGTGAAGCAGTATCTTGGTGATTTGGACATCTCTTTTGAGGAAGATCCATACCTGGTTCGGGGAATGGACTATTATACACAAACTGCATTTGAGCTGATCAGTCCCGATCTGGGTGCTCAGGATGCCCTGGCTGGTGGCGGACGCTATGATCTGCTCGTGGAGGAGATCGGCGGACAGCCTACGCCGGCCGTAGGTTTTGCTGCCGGTATGGAGCGGCTTATGATCGCCTGTGAAGAGCTTGACATCCCCCTGGGTACGGAAAAGCATGTGGATCTCTATGTGGTAACACTGGGTGATCAGGCGCGCAGGTGGGGACTTTCCAGCCTGCGACAATTTAGGAACCGCGGAATATCCGCAACCATGGATTACATGGGGCGGTCGATGAAGGCCCAGATGAAGGACGCCAATCGGGAGAATGCACACTATGCCCTCATTGTGGGTGATAATGAGCTCAGGGAGAACCGGTTTACTTTACGAAACATGAAGGAGAGTGACGAGCAGCAGCTATCGCTGGATGAGATTATCGTGATTCTGAAAAATTCATTGACAGGGCAGAAAGAATCCTGATTTATTGCTGATAGCACTCATGGGGTACCATCTACTTGTACAATCCAAATAGAAGGTTTCTGCCGGTCAGCTCATATTTACATTAAGAGGTACATCAGGTTAACGGGCAACTACTCCGACCCTTTATCTTTTCTCATGAACGGGCGGGAGGCCATTCGTATCGGAGCAGAGCCGAGGTGAGCCACCAGTTTTTTGGTTCCGTCATAAATAATACCTGCAAGCATTTTCGCTGCTTCCGTTGTTGCAGAATTTCGTATGGTCTGTCGCTCTTTGCGAACCAGTGAGTTACAATACTTTTGAGCCACCTTCCCAACACGAAGAGTCAGAAACGCATTTGAGCTGCCCGTGATGGTTGAATTCACAATTAACGACGTTCCGGGAACCATGGAAATAACGGATCCAACACCCTGAGACATGGATGATTCCAGAATTTCAAAATATTCCGCTTCATCCAGGCTGCTTGCAATAAATGCGGTTACCATAACATTGGTGTACAGAAAACTCAGCTCCTTCAGATTGGGCCGCTGCGAATAGACCCGTGCAAGTTCCCAGATCAGACGAAACTGAAGACCCAGTATGAACAGGGCATCCAGTGCACCATTCTGTGAAATAGCTGTTGTTATGAATGCACGGTAGGCCGTCTTTTTAATGATAAGATCACTCTCTGCATCCAGTTCTTTGAGCGCCAGGTGTATCTCCTCTTCAGATACAACCTTCTCCAGGCTAACCTTTGGATTCGATGACAGGCGCACCGACAGTTTATCCATGTATCGATCGTAGTCCGGCCCTTCCTCCGAATCAGGAGGTATCAATCGTGATGGAAGCCTGATGTAAAGATAGAGAGGTGCAAGAAGGGCTGTCAGAATCACCAGCACAAATAGAATGAGCGAAATCTGTCCCAACAGCGGATGAATGGTTGCCAGAACTCCGGAAAACTGTACAGCCTGATTGATGATCACAATAATGAGCAAAATCGTTATGGCAAGAGCGGCAATCGCCGCCACTGTTTTCATCTGTTTTTTCATCGTTTCCTCCCCGATATAGGATGTTAACCTGTTTTTGTGAGCCTGTTAACTCAATATAACACGATTCGGCGGGTTCATGCATCGATATTAAGAATCTGTTGCAACGGGGACCCTTTACAACTTCTGCATTTTTTAATGTTCATGACAGAACCCGGGCTTATATTCCGCATCGAATTGAAGCGTATCCCAAATGGATAACCTTCTTACATGTACCAGCATAATCTACCATGATCCGAATCCGGCAAGCAACACGTGAGGATGCATACGCAATCACGGCCATACTGAACCAGGCCGTTAAATCCGGCAGAGAAACTGCATTTACTGATCCTGTACCTGTTACAGACCGGGAAGAGTGGCTCGCGCACCATGATCAGACCGGATATCCTGTATTTGTGGCAGCAGAAACCAAAACAGACCAGGTGATGGGTTACCTGTCGCTGAGCCCCTGGAGAGCCGGACGCGATGCATTAAGACATACGGCAGAGATCAGCTACTATGTGCATGAGGGTTTCCGGCGCCGGGGAGTTGCCGCTGCTCTGATGACGCATGCGATTGAAGAGTGTGCTCCACTGGAAATTGACCGTCTATTAGCCATTTTACTGGATATCAATGAACCCAGTATTTCACTTCTCGAGAAATTCGGCTTTGAGCGATGGGGACATTTTCCGGGTGTTGCAAGACTTAAAGATCTTCGTGCCGGTCAATACATTTACGGTCTCTCACTGCACTGATACGGATTCAATCCAATCGTTCACATTCTCATCAAGTACCTGTAAAGGCACGCTTCCGCTCAGCAGAATCACATCATGGAACTCCCGCAGGTCAAAATCCACACCCAGCTCACGTTCCGCATTTTCACGAAGTTCGCGGATTTTGATCTCTCCCATTTTATACGCCAGCGCCTGTCCCGGCCAAAAAATATATCTGTTCACTTCGCTGCGAATATTGTGAAGCGATAATGCGGAGTTTTCGGCCATATACTGTACGGCTTCTTCCCGGCTCCACCCCATCGAATGGATTCCGGTGTCTACCACCAGGCGAAGCGCTCGCCACATCTCGTAGCTGAGCCTGCCAAAGTTCTGGTAGGGATCATCATACATTCCCGTATCCAGCCCTAGCCGCTCCGAGTAAAGTGCCCAACCCTCGGTATAGGCCGTAAAACCTGAAACAGATCTGAACTTCGGCAGTCCCTCCAGCTCCTGATGAAGCGCAATTTGCAGATGATGTCCCGGAACGGCCTCATGCAATGAAAGGGCCGTTACTTCATAGAGCGGACGGCTTCTTAGATCGTAAGTATTCACCGCATAGTACCCGGCCCGGGTGCCGTCTGCGCTTCCGCGGCTGTAGTATGCCGTTGCCGTTCGGGGCGCCAGGTAATCGGGAACCGGCCGTATTCCATAAGGAAGCCTTGGCAGGGTCTTAAAAAGTTCGGGAAGCTTACCATCCATGGTCTTCAGAACCATTGCAGTTTTTTGAAGTAGCTCTTCCGGTGTTTCGGCATAAAACTGCGGATCGGTTCTTAAAAACTCTATAAAGCCCTCAAAATCCTCACCAAATCCGGTTTCACGTACTATTTCCATCATCTCGCTGCGAATTCTGGAAACCTCATCCAGGCCTGTACGGTGCACCTCCACGGGCGTAATCTCCATTGTTGTATGCATCTGAACCAGCCAGGCATAGTACTCCTCACCTCCGGGGACTTCCGTAATTCCGGGTGATTCCGAGGCACCGGGTATATACTCATCCTCCAGAAAACGCAGGAGGCGCTCAAACTCAGGATTTACAACCTCTCCGATCACGTCCGCCGCATCAGCCGACAACCTCTGCCGCTCTTCTTCTGTAAAACTCTCAGGAAACGACTCAAACGGTTCGTAAAGCCGGCTCTCTTCAGGTACTTCCGGAATCAATGCTTCAATCGAAGCCATATAGTCTTCAAAGACCTCCTCCGGCCTAACAAAACCAAGTACCAATCCCGCCCGCATTCTTTCGATATAGCCTTCATTATACATCCTGAAGGCTCTCAACCGGCTCAGGTAGTTGTTATAATCCTCCACGGTATTGAGAGGCACCCTGCCGGCAAGGTCTGCAAAGGAAGCGTGATAGTCCCACCATCCGTTCAGCGGCAGCAGATGGTCGTTGAGTTCATAGGCCCGAACTTCATTTTCAAGCTGGATTTTAAAAATGTCATAGTTCAGTTTCGATGCTTCGCTCAGATTCTCTCTCTGTATATGGTCAAGCCGCACCAGAAACTCTTTGGCCTGCTCGTATCGCCGCTCCATTGATTCTATACTCGTTTCGGGCAGTTTGTCATTAAAACGGTGGTCGCCCTGGTTCGTGGCGAACAGGGGTTGATCGGTGAGTGAATATTCCCAGTGATCATCAAAAAGATTTTGAAGGCGCTCCTCACCGGATATGCACGATACCAGGATAAGAGACATAACAGGAAGCAGAAATCTGACCATTCTGAACAGGGATTTTGATTAATGGAAACGGCTTAGGTTACAATTGGCTGTATTACCATGCAAGCTGTTTAAAAAAATACCACTCAGCCTTCCTGCCTGATTCTCTCATAGCTTTCTTCAAGATCCAGTATGGGTTCAGGGTAGTCTTTGGCAATGTTTACGCCAAAAAGTTTTTGCTGATCCGGACTCATCGTATGCAGCTTGTGTATGAATTCAGAAGGCACCTCACTAAGCTCCGGCAGCCAGGTACGGACATACTCCCCCTTCTTGTCGTACTTATCAGCCTGATTCAGAATGTTGAAGTACCGGTTTCTCGGATCGTGCCCTACCGTTGCATTGTAGGCCCAGTTCCCCCAGTTGCTGCATACATCATAATCGATCAGCATCGACTCGAACCAGGCGGCTCCCCAGCGCCAGTCCATATCCATATTCTGAGCCAGGAAGCTGGCAACGTTTTGCCGCCCGCGATTGCTCATGTAGCCGGTCTGCCAAAGCTCCCTCATATTGGCATCTATGAATGGAATGCCGGTCATGCCATGCGCCCATTTTTTGAACCACTCCGGATCCGTTCGCTTTTCAAGATTTTTTCCCTGAATTCCTCCCAACCGGAAAATTTTATTTCCATGTTTCTCTGCTGAATAGCGGAAATAGTCGCGCCAGATCAATTCAAAAATAAGCCAGTAGGTGGATACATTCTTGTGAACCTCACGCTCATATTTTTTGACTTCCGCATGCACTGAACGTGCAGATATGCAGCCGAGAGCCAGCCACGGCGATAATTTTGAGGAGTAGTCGGCCCCGAGCAGCCCGTTTCGGGTGAACTTGTAGTTGCGCAAGCTGTCTGACTCAAAAAAATAATGATTCAATCTATTCCAGGCTTCTTCTTCCCCTCCTTTAAATTCCAGAACACTCCGTTCATCCCCGCCGGAAATATCCACGCCAAAGGACCCGAGCCCCGGTAAACTTCCCGGATCTCCGAGATCTGCAAAATTGATATTTTCAGGTTCCGGAAGCGGCTTTCTCACACTGCACTTTTTCTCAACCTTTTTCCTGAATTGAGTAAACACAACGGGCAGCTCCCGGATTTCAAACGGCAGGTCGTTTGGGTGATAGAGAGCGTGTCCCCTGAACTTTACCAACGGCACTTGAATCAGGGATTGAACCCGCTCTTCCGCTTCGGTTTCTTCAGAGGTTACCTCACCATAGCAGAGAACCCTATCCGCTTGATAATGATCACAAATTTCATTCAGAACTTCAGCCGGATTTCCGGTTCTCACAATCAGATCTCCCCCCTTCTGCCGGTATGCATTCCTCAGCGCCTCCACACTCTCAATCAGAAACCTTTTGCGGTGAGAGCCTGTCTTGGGAAATCCATACATGGTTGATTCGAACAATGCCGGATCAAATATATAAACCGGTAATATCTGCCCATGTTTACAGGCAGTTACAAGCGGTTCATGGTCCTTTATTCGAAGGTCGTTGCGATGCCAAATGATTGATTTCATGAAACCTTAATTTCTTTATAGTTTATATACGCGGCCTAAAACGCCGTTACGACCCGTTTGCATTCCATAAAAAATGGACGGAATGATTTCGGCATACGTTCTTTGTATGTGTAGAATCAAATGCTAACTAACTAAACACTTAACCATGACAAGCCTGATAGAGAAATCTCTATGGCTGCTATGTGGGGTAAGTGCTCTCTTATTTACGGGGTTCTTGTTTACCGCAGAAGCGCAGTCTGACGAAGAGGAGGAGTCATCGCTGCATGTTGGCGGTGCTCTACGATATAATTTCCTTCTCAGTAATTATGAAAGCGACATAGACGCAGGAAACTCCCAGTTTACCTGGGACACCTGGCGCATCAACGTATTGTACGACAACCCGGGTGGAATCGGACTGAATTTTGAGTACCGTTTTTATCCCACTTTCGGCACTCATTTTATCAAGCAGGGATGGCTTGATTACAGTGTTGACGAGAAAACTGAATTGCAGCTGGGAGTTACGCAGGTACCTTTTGGCAACATTCAGTACAACTCGAACAACTGGTGGTTCAGCCTGCCTTACTACGTGGGTCTGGAAGATGATCACGACATGGGCATCAAGCTCATCAGGCAAACAGAAAATATGGAATGGCACGCAGCCTATTTCTTCCAGGCGGATCCGGAAGGCCCTGCATTTGGCCAGGCCAATTTCGGGGTCGGGGGTGCCGGACGGTACAGCTACGACGTGATTCCGGAGGGCAATGCATCACTCACCGAGCGCAACCAGTTCAATATCAGAGGAGCCTATTTGCTTGATAACGGTGAGATTGGGGCATCCTTTCAATTCGGTCAGCTTTACAACACGGTGAACGACCTCTTCGACAGCCAGTACGCTTTTGCCATTCATGCCGACTATAACATTGGCAATTTCAATATCAAGCCGCAGCTCCTCTATTACGGCATGAATGCGGATGATGATGACGGCAATGAGCTGAGCACGGTATATATGGGTGCATATGGTATACCCTACGAGGTATCAACGGAAGCCTGGATCGCAACACTGGGGCTGGCTTACTCCTATGATGTTGACTGGGGGCCCGTCACCAATATCAATTTCTACAATGATTTCAGCTATATGCAGAATACGGTTGGTGAAGGTACCACCATACGAGCCAATGACCAGTCGCTTACGCTGGATAACAATTTCCAGAGTACCATCCAGAACATCACAGGCTTCCTTGTTTCGGCAGGTCCTGTATTTACATACTTCGATATTGCACAGGGAGTGAATCAACCCTGGCTGACCGACGCTTTCGGTGTAGGAGTCGGTCCTGGGCATGAAGACCTGGGGCTGGGCGAATCGGAATACAACATCCGGTTCAATATCAATATCGGTTATTACTTCTGAACCTATCCGTTTCAGAAATTAACACACTAATATTCAAGGAGTACACCTATGGCATTACGAGGACAAGATGACTCGCCGGAGTCAGAAAATTCCGGCAAGAACCGCCTGTTCGACATTCACAAGCCGGTTTTCTGGCCATCCGTTATACTGATCTTTTTGTTGATCGCAGGAACGCTCATTGCAGGCGAGGCGGCAGAAGAGGCTTTTGAGTCGGTACGGGTGGGCATTACGGAATGGGCCAGCTGGCTCTTTGTGGGAGCCGTCAACATTTTTATCGGTTTTGCACTCTATTTCGCTTTCAGCAAATACGGAAATATCCGGCTCGGCGGCGAAGATGCGGAACCTGATTTCAGCACAATGGCATGGTTTGCCATGCTCTTCAGTGCAGGGATGGGAATCGGTTTGATGTTTTTCTCGGTTGCGGAGCCGATGTGGCATCTGCTCTATCCGCCTCATTCAGAGGCCGGCACGACCGAAGCCATCCGTGACGCCATGGGTGTCACTTTCTTGCATTGGGGCCTTCACGCGTGGGCCGTCTACGCCATCGTAGCTCTCGCACTCGCTTTCTTTGCATTCAATCGCAAGTTGCCTCTCTCTTTCCGTTCGGTTTTTTATCCGATACTTGGCGACAGGATTGAAGGATGGATCGGAGACGTGATTGACATACTCGCCGTGCTGGCTACGTTATTCGGCCTTGCAACATCGCTTGGTCTGGGAGCCTCACAGGCCGGGGCGGGGATGCAGTATGTATTTGGACTTGAAAATACCGTAAATCTGCAGGTAATTATCATTATCGTAGTTACCTCCATTGCAGTGGTATCCGTTGTACTCGGTATCGATAAGGGAGTACGTGTGCTGAGTGAATTCAACATACGCACTGCAGCTTTATTCCTGCTTTTCATACTGGTTGTGGGACCAACATTTTTCATACTCTCATCCTTTATTCAAAATATTGGCCACTATGCTCAAAACTTCCCGGCTTTTGCATTCTGGACGCAATCGTATGAAGAAGGATCATTTATGACAACATGGACTGTGTTTTACTGGGCCTGGTGGATCTCCTGGTCTCCATATGTAGGGATGTTTATAGCACGTATTTCACGCGGCAGAACGGTAAAACAGTTTGTGCTGGGCGTTCTGATCGTACCCACACTCATCACCTTTCTCTGGATGAGCGGATTCGGCGGCAGTGCCATTTTTCTTGAAACAAACGGAATAGCGGAAATTGCAGCTGCTGTTGAGCAAGACCAAACCACATCTCTCTTTATACTGCTGGATCAGTTTCCCTGGGCTACCATCACATCATTTCTGGCCATTGTACTTGTGCTCAGTTTCTTTGTGACATCTTCCGACTCAGGGTCACTTGTCATTGATGGCCTTACCAGCGGCGGTAAACTGGATGCACCGGTCGGCCAGCGCATCTTCTGGGCGTCCATTGAGGGTGTAGTCGCTGCCATACTGCTGATTGGGGGCGGATTGTCAGCGCTCCAGGCGGGTGCCATCAGTACGGGTCTGCCTTTTGTAATCGTGCTCCTTGTGATGTGTTACAGCCTCCAAAGAGGACTGCATCGTGAACACCACGATCTGATGAGAAAAGACCGCGATAAAGAGCGTGAATCGTATCGCGACCTGGTGATGAATGCAATTAAAAAACAAAAACAAGCGGAGTAATTCACACTATGAAGAATTCAAAACACTGGATGGCATGTCTGGACCTTTCCAACATGGACGATATTCTGATTGGATACAGCGCATTTCTGACATCTGTCATCAAACCTGAAACCATCACCTTCTTTCATGTTATAGAATCGGGGCCGACCGCTGTGGAGCTTGTCGATCAATTCCCGGAAATTGAAACGAAAGAGGAGTTTCTCAATCTGATTCGTGAAGAGCTCAACGACAAGGTGAAGCAGCATTTCAGCGGGAATGAGATTGAGATCAGGATCGTCATCAAAGAGGGGAAACCCACCGACCAGATAATAGATCTAGTCAATTCACTTGAGCCGGATCTTTTAATTATGGGTAAAAAAATCGGCTATGCGGGTGAAGGCGTGATTCCGATGCGAATCCTGGATTATGTGCCGGTTTCGGTACTTTTTGTGCCTGAAAACAGCCGATACAGCCTCGATAAGATTCTGGTACCGGTTGATTTTTCTGAACAGTCTGCTACCGCGATTAATACTGCTGCCTCCTTCACAAAGAGCAGCAACGTAACCGCACAGCACATCTACCAATACCGGGCTCAGTTTTTCCCCTATTCACTTTCAGATAAAGAGAAAAAAGAGGTGGACCGTAAAATTGAGAGCAAGAAAGAGAACTTCAGGGCAGAGTCTGACATTCCTGAAGACATTCACTTTGTTCTCTCCCTTCACAGAAAAGGCAAGATTGCGGATGTTGTCTATCATCAGGCCGTGCGCGATCAATCCGACCTTATAGTGGTGGCGTCCAAATCGAAGCGAATTGGGGCACTTGTGCGGCATGATTTTACGGACAAAATGGTGGAATATGCATTCGGCATCCCGCTATTGATCCTTAAAAACCGTGAACGCCATATGAAGTTTTTAAAGTCGCTTTTCGGCTGATTGGAGATCTTTCGTCAGCCTGAGTTCGGCGTAAGGAATTACACACACGATACATTAAAACAGCAGGCAACGGGCCTTCCTGAATTCCTTTCGGGAAGGCCGCGTGCATGCTGCAAAGCAGATATGTGTGAGAGAGAAGCAGAGAAGAAATATGACTGCAGTCTCCCGTCTCCGTCCATCACTCCTGTTTGTAAACCATTCCCCCTTTCATAACAAATCGTACATCCTCAAGAATTGTGATATCCTCTAGCGGATTACCTCTCACCGCAATGATATCGGCGTGCTTCCCGGCTTCAATCGAACCGATTTCATCTTCAAGGCCCAGTACTTCCGGGGCGGTTTTTACTGAGCTCATAATTGCCTCAACCGGAGGCATGCCGGCTTCCACCATATAGCCGAATTCCTGACCATTTTCACCGTGAGGAAAAACGCCTGCATCGGTCCCAAACGCTATATTTACACCGTATCGGTAGGCTTGAGCAAATGTGCTTTGGATCAACGGGCCTATCTCCCGTGCTTTGGGTTCCACCAGAGCCGGAAAGTATCCTTCCACCTCTGCTTTTTCGGCTACGAACTTTCCTGCAGAGATGGTTGGCACATAGTAGGTGCCTGCTTCTACCATAGCCTGCATCACCTCTTCGTCCATATAAGTACCGTGTTCGATGGTACGTACACCAGCGCGAACGGCACGCAGCATCCCCTCTTTACCGTGTGCGTGTGCCGCCACATGCATTTCGTAATCCCGCGCGGTTTCTACAACCGCCTGAAGCTCATCATCCATAAACTGGGGGTTCATTCCCGATTTGGCTACACTAAGAACGCCTCCCGTAGCCGTAATCTTTATGTGATCCGCACCGTTTTTATATCGCTGCCGAACTGCCTCTCGGGCGTCCTCAACGCCATTAATAACGCCTGACTCCGGACCCGGGACCCCCATGAATTCACGCTTGTGGCCGTTGGTGGGATCCGCGTGTCCGCCTGTGGTTGCCAGTGATTTCCCTACGCTGATTACCCTGGGCCCATCCACATAGCCTGCCCGGATGGCATCACGCAACGCCGTATTTACTCCGGATCCGCCAAGATCGCGAACTGTTGTAAAACCGGCATCCAGCGTACGGCGGGCAAACATGACCGATCGCAAGGCACGTTCTTCCGGATTCATGGTGTAGGTCTCTACATATCGGTTTGGGTTGGTTTCACCCTCAAGATGAACGTGCAGATCGATCAATCCGGGTAGAACAGTCATTTCGGAAAGGTCGATCAGTTCTGCTCCGGAAGCAGGGCTCTCGAAACCGTCCAGTACGGAAACAATGCGGCCGTCTTCAACAACAACGGTTTTATTTTGAGCGAGCTCACCGGTGATTCCGTCGAACAGATGTCCTGCGTGAATAAATGTCTGCTGCCCCATCACCGGGAGAGTCAGCAATAGAAAGGTGAGAAGAGAGATAAAGATTTTCATCATGATCCGATTAGGATTTGGAGGTTCAAAAAATACCATCCAAATATAACACAGATAACCAGAACTGAAAGCCCGCTTTATCTCTCTTTCTATTAAGTGTCAATACATGAAGTATCTATTTATCAGTAAGCGAGCTAACCCCGGGCAGCTCTTTCCCTTCAAGATATTCCAGGCTGGCGCCTCCTCCCGTTGATACGTGAGATACCTCTTTTTCAAGGCCTGCCTTTTTAATGGCTGCAGATGAGTCGCCGCCGCCGATAATGGTGGTTGCACCCGACTTTGTTGCTTCGGCAAGCGCCTCGGCAACTGCAAATGTTCCATCTGCAAAGTTGGGCATCTCAAAAACGCCCATAGGGCCATTCCAGACAACTGTTTCTGCACGCTTGATCTGGTTGCCGAACGCAATGATCGACTGCGGACCGATATCAACGGCCATCCAGCCGGGTTCGATACCGTCTTCATCCACCACTTTGTGCTCTGCATCATTGCTGAACTCTCTGGCGACTACGGAGTCGAGGGGAAGCATAAATTTAACCCCGGCCTCTTCCGCTTTCTTCATGAGTTCTCCTGCCAGCTCAACTTTATCCTCTTCAACGAGTGAATCACCGATTTCAAGCCCCTTGGCTTTGTAAAATGTGTACGTCATCCCCCCACCGATAATGATGGTATCGACTTTGCTCAACAGGTTTTCTATAACGCCGATTTTATCGGACACTTTAGCACCGCCCAGAATCGCTACAAAGGGCCGTCTTGGATTGTTGACGCTTTCTTCCAGATAGCGAATCTCCTTTTCCAGCAAAAAACCGGAAACTGCAGGCTGCAAATATTCGGTAACGCCTGCAACAGATGCATGAGCTCGGTGGCTGCTGCCGAATGCATCATTCACAAAAAGGTCTGCATGAGCAGCAAGCTTTTTTGCAAATTCAGGATCATTTTTCTTCTCTTCAGGATGAAAACGAACGTTTTCTAGCAGAACGATCTCACCGGTTTCAGCCTCACGGATAACACTGTCTGCCTTGTCGCCGATGCAGTCTTCCGCAAAGTGAACAGGCGCATCAACCAGTGTTTTGAGATGGTCTGCAACCGGCCTGAGGCTGAATGCTTCATCCGGTTTACCTGCCGGACGGCCCAGGTGACTGGTAAGGATCAGTTTGGCTTCAGCATCCACCACGTACCGGATAGATTCGAGTGCCTGCACTATCCGGTTATCGTCCGTTATGGTTCCATTTTCGATCGGTACATTGAAATCAACCCTCATAAGTACCGTTTTTCCCTTCAGCTCTGCATCTTTTAGCGTTAATTTCGACATATTCTTAAATATTACAGGTTCAGTTGATAGTTATTTTTACACATCCAGCAGGTTCGTAAGAGTAGCGAAGTCACTGAATGTGACAGACGCTCTGTTTCTGTTGCCATTGGACATATCCGTTTCAAACCCCGTATACCAGGCGGTGCTCCATCCCGCATTGGACCCACCTTCAATATCGGAGACGTACGAATCGCCCACATATAAAATTTTATTGCGTTCCACGCCTGCCATATCGCTGGCCTTGTCGAATACGGCAGGATGCGGTTTCATCTTTCCAACATCTTCCGAAATCAGGAATGTTTTGCAGTAGCGATTCAGCTCCATGATTTCAAATTTTTTCTCCTGAGTCTCCTTGAAACCATTCGTGATAATGCCGGTTTTATACTTACGGCTCACCCTTTCCAGCGCTTCCTTAGCACCCTCTACCCAAATCCAGTGATTCCGGTAATTTGTCATATACGCACTCCCGATCTCACTGCTGACCGATGTATCCATATTCAGCTCCTTCATGGTATCGTGAAAGCGTGAAAACTGAAGATGGTGACGGTCAATTTCGTTTCTCTGGTATCTGCTCCATAACATGTGATTATTGACCCGGTAGGCATTCAGCCACTCGTCAAGGGTTACACGCTGAAGTTCAGGATACGACTCATAGGTTACACGCTGTGCATTGGTTTCTGCCGAGGAGTGATTCAGCAGCGTGTTGTCCAGATCAAAGTAAATAAAGTCAGGATTCATGAGTCGTTTTACCACAATTCTAAATGTTTAAATCAGCACGCAAAATACAAAAACACAGCCACTTTTTTGGATCAAGCCTGCTTAAGAAGTGCCTTTTTAAAGTCTGGGAATTCAGGTTTTAGTTCCTTGGCCTGCTTTTCCCCTTCCAGGCATGACTGCAGCCTTTCAGGCACCTCCACAGGCTCACCCGTCACCGGTTCAATCACATCCCTGAATTTAACAGGGTGCGCTGTTCCAAGAACAACAACAGGTTTCTCGCTGCCATTCTTTTTCCTCCAGGCGGAAGCTGCAAGATAGCCGGTAGCCGTATGAGGGCACATCAGATAACCTGTACGGCGATGGAGCTCCAGAATTGCCTCTCGGGTATGATTGTCATCAAACCAGTATCCCTTCAGTGCAGATCTTATGGCACTATCTGAACCGCCAAACAGATAACGAATTCTGGAAAAGTTGCTCGGGTCACCCACGTCCATCGCATTCGAAATTGTGGGCACCGATTTGCGCGGCCTGTATTCACCGCCTGAAAGAAATTCAGGCACAACACTGTTTTGGTTTGTTGCTGCAATAAAGCCGGAGGTGGCCATGCCCATTCGTTCGGCTACAAGACCCCCCGTCAGATTTCCGAAGTTACCGCTCGGTACTGAAAATACAGGTGCATCCATTTCCATCTTCATTCTTTGAAGCAATAGAGAGGCATAGGCATAGTAAAACGATTGCGGAATCAGGCGTGCAATGTTTATGGAATTGGCTGAGCTCAGCTGAATTTCTGACCTCAACGACTCATCCATAATCGCTTGTTTCACCAACCGCTGACAGTCATCAAATACACCGGAAACCTCCATTGCTCGTATATTGCCGCCCAGCGTAGCCATCTGCATCTCCTGCAGCCGGCTTATTCTTCCTTTGGGATAGAGTATGCAAACCTCAACGCCCTCTACGTTGTAAAAACCGTTTGCAACGGCACTTCCGGTATCTCCTGAAGTTGCAACCAGTATGGTAATCTTTTCTCCGGCTTTTGAGGCCTGCTCTGAAAAAAGCCTGGCCATGAAGCGGGCACCAAAATCCTTGAAAGCGAGCGTAGGACCGTGAAAAAGTTCGAGCACATAGAGATTCTGTCCTATCTCTTTGAGTTCCAGGGGAAAATTGAATGCATCCCGTGCAACACTTCTGATTCGCTCTTCACTAAGCTCTGTATCGAGATATGGTTGCGCCATGTCGGCTGCAAGTTCTGCAAAGTGAAGTTCTGAACCCGACAAGTGCTCAGAAAAATCAATTCCGGGAATGGATACAGGCATATAAAGTCCGCCGTCAGGTGCAAGTCCCCTTCTCATTGCTTCAAAAAACCCGGCTTCCGGGCAGGTTCCTTTTGTGCTTTCGAACATCATGATGACGCCTTTTCTTCGACTGTGGTTGCACCTTGGGTGTTCACAGATGAGATAAGATCATTGTATTCAAGACCCAGCTTTTGCAACTCCGATCCCATAGCGGAGGCAGCCTTTCTGGCAGTCTCTTTGCCGCGCGAGAGGGCAAACAACGACGGGCCGGAACCTGAAATGGAGCATCCCAGGGCTCCGGCTTCTTCTGCAGCTAGCTTCATCCGGTCGAATCCCGGAATAAGAACGGAACGTACAGGCTCAATGATTTCATCATGAAGTGAACGGCCTATCAGGTCATAATCCTCTTTAAAAAGGGCCGCTACCAAACTTCCAACATTTGCCCATTGCGAAACCGCCTTTTCGAGCGCCACATCTTTTTTTAAAATTTGTCTGCTGTGCCGTGTTTGAATTTCAATTTTCGGGTGAATGATGGTACAGAACAGGTCAGGCGGTGTGGGAAGGGAGATCACATCGGGCGGAAGATGCGTTTTTACCAAAATAAATCCTCCAAAGAGTGCCGCTGCAGCATTATCGGCATGGGGGGTTCCGCTGGCTGCCATTTCGCCCTCCACGGTAAATGGGAGCAGTTCAGGAAGTGAAAATGGCTCCTCCAGGAGTTTGTTTACAGCATATGCGGCCGCCACAGAACTTGCAGCGCTTGAGCCCAGGCCGCTGCCGAGGGGCATCTTCTTTTCGATCACAAGGTCGATGCCAATATCATTCATTCCAAGCTCGTTCAGCAGCTTCAGAACCGAGAGTCCGGCGGTATTTTTCTCAGCATCCAGCGGCAGCATTCCGCCATCTCCGGTAATGCGGGAAATACGTACACCGGGAGTATCCATCATCGTTGCGGTTACAAAATCCCCAAGCTTATGAAGTGCAAACCCAAGCACATCGAACCCGCAACCCACGTTTGCCACCGTGGCCGGTGCAAAAGCTTTAACGCTTTGTGGTTTTTCAGGATCCCGCATTATTGAATACCTTGGTGTTGGTTACCCGCAGGATATCAGCAATAATCCCGCCGGCCGTAACATCCGCTCCTGCTCCCGGGCCCTGTATAACCATCGGATGCTCATTATAATGACGGGTATAGAGTGCAACAATATTGTCGCTGCCTGAAAGATTGTAGAATGGATGGTCCTTATCAATTTTTTCAAGAACAACCGTTGGTTTACCGCCATCAAACCGGGCGATGTAGCATAGTTTTTTATCTTTTTTTTCCGCTTCCAGCCTGAGGCTTTCAAATTCTGAATCGTATTTCTTCAGCGCTTCAAAAAAATCTTCCGTGCTTTCGGCCTCCATGGCACCTTCGGGTACCAGGTTCTCTATTTCTATATCCTCGAATTCGAGCTTGTACCCGGCAACCCTGGCCAGAATAAGCAGCTTTCTGCCAACATCATGTCCATTCAGGTCCTCACGCGGATCGGGCTCGGTGTAGCCTTTTTTGCGGGCTTCGCGCACGATATCGCTGAATGGCACAGACCCGTCAAAATTATTGAAAATATAGCTTAACGTACCTGAAAGAACACCTTCAATCCTTTCCACATGATCTCCCGTCGTCACCAGTTCATGCATCGTGCCAATCAGCGGCAGGCCCGCACCCACATTGGTCTCATATCTGTAGGCGCAGTTATGCTGAAACGCCATTTTCTGAAGTTCGTCAAACAGCTCCTGATTTGAGGAATTAGCCAGTTTATTTGGCGTGACAACCGAGATGCTTTTCTTTAAAAATTCAGGATAAATGCGCTGAATATCCCCGCTTGCCGTACAGTCCACAAAGATCGAATTGGGGAGATTCAGCTTTTTTACCTCTAGTGCAAAACGCTCCAGTTTCATTCCATACCCCTCCTTTTCAAGCTCTCCCTGCCACATATCGAGAGGGATAGACTCTTCACGGACAAGCATCCTGTTGCTGTTCGCAATCCCTTTCAGGTTGATTTCAATCTGATAGTCGTCAAAAAGGTTTTTTGCCTGCTCCGCAAGCATCTCCAGCAAACGCCCGCCTATTAGACCCAGACCAACCACAAACAAATTCACACTTTTGACTCCCGCCAGGAAAAATGCATCATGGAGCGTGTTCATGGCTTTGCGTTCATTCTCCTGATCAACAACAAAAGAAATATTACGCTCTGATGAGCCCTGTGCAATCGCCACGATATTGATTCCGTTGCGTCCGAGTGCATTAAATACACGTCCTGCAATTCCCGGAATCTGGCGCATATTATCGCCTACAACCGCGATAACGGAGAGATCCGTTTCCACTTTAATCTCATCGATTGCATCCGATTCCACCTCACCCGCAAATTCATCCGCTATGGCCATTTTTGCTCTTCCGGCGTCAGCAGGCAGTACGGCGATGGTTACGGTGTGTTCGGAGGAGGATTGGGTAATCAGAATGATGTTAATCTTCTTTCGGGCAAGTGCATTGAAAATACGCGATGCCACACCGCTAACCCCGATCATCCCCGTTCCTTTTATTGAAATAAGCGCAATTTCATCAATTGAAGAGATGCCACGGATAATGCCTGATGTTTTCGTGGCCTGATCTGAAATGAGCGTTCCGGGATGTTCAGGCTTGAATGTATTTTTGATTGCAATCGGTATTCCGGATTTCAGTGCAGGCTGAATAGTGGGCGGATAAATCACTTTGGCGCCGAAATGCGACAGCTCCATTGCCTCTTCGTACGATGCTTTCGATACGGGAAACGCACGCTGCACCTTACCGGGATCAGCCGTCATGAGTCCATCCACGTCGGTCCAAATTTCCACCATCTCAGCGCTGAGCGCGGCGCCAAAAAGTGACGCTGTGTAGTCAGAACCGCCCCGGCCCAGTGTTGTGGACTCCTGTCGTTCAGTCGATGCAATAAAACCTGTAGCAACAATCACCGTTTCACTGTTTGTTTCAATATGTGAAGCGATATTGCGATAGGTGGGGGCAGTTAAAACGTTTGCCATACCAAAATGCTCATCGGTTTTTATAAGCTTTCGGGTATCGCTGTAGAGTGCGCTGACACCGCGTGTATTCAGCATGGAAGCTAAAATCAACGCACAAAAGCGTTCACCGAACCCTACTATAAAATCGAGGGTTTTGGCAGTGAGCTCACAGGTTAGCGCAACTCCCTGAAGTACGTCTTCAAGTTCGTTGAATGTAATCTTAAACCGTGTAATCACATCGGTTTGATGACTGGCGGGTACAAGTTTCCTTATAGCGGTCAGATGCCGCGCATCCATTTCCTCCAGGATGTCGCGATATCGCCTGTTACCGGCGGCTGCGAGATCCGCAATCTCAAATAGCTGATCGGTGACTCCCCTGAACGCCGATACCACAACAACCGGTGGTTTTCCGCTCTTCGCCTCCTTTGAGATAATGCTGAATACATTTTCAAGAGCTTCGGGGCTGCCGACCGAGCTGCCTCCGAACTTCAGTACTTTCATAAATTTGATTATTCATCGGATGATATTATTCCTGCATGTTACCTATTCAAATGTACCCGTTCAACAAATTATGTTCCTGAATCATAAAAAAAGTGAGAAGCGCTTTTCGGTATACTGTTCAATTATCCTCGCCCTTTTATCCTGCATGTCCCTTCTGTCATGCTGCTATTCTGCTGAGGCAAGCCGTGATTCTTGGTTTTCAGGGTCAGAGGCAACTGATTTTTGATACTTTATTGAACTCAATGCACGGTTCAGGTCTGCAATGATATCGGAAGCATTTTCGATTCCCACGGAAAGCCTCACCAGGCCGTCCGTAATACCCGCCTCTCCGCGGATTACGGGGTCAACAACAGAGTGTGTCATACTTGCCGGGTGCTGAATCAGTGAATCCACCGTTCCCAAACTTACGGCAAGCGTACACAGTTCAACCCGGTTCATAAGCTGTATACCGGCGTCCAGACCCCCTTTGAGCTCAAAAGCAATCATTGCACCGTACCCGTTAACCATAAGCTTTTCGATAATTTCCCCGTCGGGATGTGTTTCGAGTCCGGTATGCCAGATACGGCTGACGGCCGGATGGCGGTCCAGATAGTCAGCCACCGCCTTACCATTCAGGTTATGCTGCTTCATTCTGAGCGGAAATGTTTTAATCCCCATTAGCGTGAGCCATGCGTCAAAAGGTCCTGAAATACCACCCAGGTTCTTGCGGTATACAGGAATTCCATGTTTCTCAAAAAATCCTTTTCTGGCCGCCAGTGCTCCGCCAACGACGGTTCCGTGGCCATTCAGATATTTTGTGGTAGAATGAGCCACCAGATCGGCACCCCAGCTCATGGGACGAATATGATAGGGAGTGGCAAAGGTGTTATCCACCATAACCAACGCTCCGTGTTCATGGGCAATCTCTGAAATCAATTCCAGGTTGCAAACCCTCATTGTGGGATTGGCTATGCTCTCCAGATAAACCAGACCAATATCCTTATACTTTTTAAAAGCCTGTATGATGTCGTCAGGTGTATTAGGGTCCACATTTTGAACCCGGATATTCATTTTCCCGGCCTGCTCCTGAAGAAACTGTGATGTACAGCCATACAGTGCCTTCTGGGCCAGAATTCGTTTTCCTGATGCAAGGGCCAGGAAAGCTGTGGTAATGGCAGCCATTCCGGAACCGAACAGCATTCCTTCTGTTCGTTCTTCCAGATCCAATCCCTCCAGGTCTGCGATCACCTGCTCGGCTTTCTCAACGGTTGGATTGCCAAGCCGCGAATAACTGTGTGTAGCGCCACCGGGCTCATGTGCAAAAAACTTTCTGCCCGACTCTGCATCCTTGAATGCAAAAGTTGATGTCTGGTAGAGAGGCATGGCATGTGAACCATACGGGTCTTTATCGGGATGATCTGCTTGCGCACAAATCGTTTCAATCGCCCTGTACTCTGTTTTTTTACTTTCCATCTTTCATCACCGTTATTTTCGATTGCTCTTTAGTCACAGACAATACAATACCTGTGTGTATCCTTTCCACACCGGGAATTCGGGTCAGGCTTGTTCTCAGAAAACGCTCATACTCTCCGGTATCCTTTACCACCACGTGCAGCAGGTAATCATATTCACCCGTTATGTTATAACAAGCCAGGATTTCCGGGATGCTGTGAATGTGTTTCGAAAACTCCTCCATCTTTCCCAGTTGATGTACAGACAATTTGATGGAGCAGAATACAGTCAGGCCTTTTCCAATCGATTCCTTGTCGATCCAGGCCGTATACCCCCTGATCACCCCTTCTCGTTCAAGCCGTTTTACCCGTTCAAGCGTAGGTGTGGTTGTAAGCCCAATGCGCTTTGCCAGCTCATTATTCGGCATTCTGCCGTTCTCTTGCAGCAGATCGAGTATCTGCTTATCCGTTTCATCCAATTTAACAGGCATATGAAGAACTTTATTCTATATTATACTATAAAATTAAGAATATCATTCTTCAATAGAAACCGATAAGAGATTTATAACCTGAATTCTTTTCAGTTAAACTGTGCTTTTCTCCTTTACTTTTTGTTTTTATAGTTCTATTACCGTAGATACAGTGCACGTACGTTCAGAACTCACAATTAGATAGATTCTCTCTGTCTGATTTAACGAAAACAATCCAGATCCAAAATGGGAAGCAATCAAAACACAATGGCTATTCTCGGCGCAGGGAATATCGGCTGCGCAATTGCTGATGGCCTTGCCAGATCAGGCGAATTTAGCCCCTCCGCCATCACGCTCACAAGGAGAAGAACAGATAAACTTGAATCATTTGAAAATCAGGGTTTTCGGGTTACATCCGACAACCTGCTTGCTGTAAATGCATCGAAAATTCTGATACTGTGTGTAGAACCGCATCAGCTAAATGATCTTCTGAGCGAAATTTCATCAGCCCTGGATCCGGGCAGGCATCTGATTATATCCGTTGTATCCGGAGCTTCAATTCAATCCATACAGCAGCAAATACCGGATGGGTTGCCGGTCACAAGAGCCATGCCCAATACGGCAATTGCGATCCGTGAATCGATGACCTGTATCTGCGGCAGCGAAAACGACCAAAAATCGCTTGAAGCAACCCTTCAAATTTTTGACACCGTTGGAGTAACGAGGGTAATCAGGGAAGATCAGATGACCTCCGCAACGGCTCTTTGTGCATGTGGTATTGCCTTTTTTCTGCGTGCCATCCGCGCAGCGTCGCAGGGTGGAATTGAAATCGGGTTTGATTCCACTGAAGCCATCACCATGGCAACACAAACGGCCCTTGGAGCAGCTGGACTACTGAAAGCGATGAAAAATCACCCCGAATTTGAAATTGACAGAGTTACCACACCTAAAGGCTGTACCATCTCCGGGTTGAATCAAATGGAGCATGGAGGGTTCAGCTCTGCGATGATTCGCGGGATCGTCACATCATCAGAAAAAGCAGAAAAACTCTACTGAATAGACAGGTTAAATGTTTTTTTGACAAAAATCTGAGTTTGACGGCAGGATTTGAATCGCCCGCAGCTAACTTGCAGCAGGCACCCTCACCTCAAAGTGAGCACCAATCATACACTCCATTCAATCCTTCTTTTGGATTGAATGAATATACAAACCCGGGAAAACATGGGCTGTTTCAGGCACTCACTTTAAATCCTGTCAAATCTCGAAATCTCCTTCTTCAAAATCACCCATGCCTCCAAGCATGCTGCCGAGCATATCGGTATAAGAACGTGAGTCGTCCAGGTCGTCTTTGCCCAGTTTGGAAAACTGGTGAAGGCCGTCAATCACAAAATCCATTACCGCATAGAGGTCTTTCTTGTCCGGAGATGCATAGTTTTTAACCAGCTTTTGCAGGCCATTCACCTTATCCAGCTTCTTGCGGTACGACTTTTCGCTCTCAAGATCCGGGATTTCAAGGCTGTTACCCGCTTCAAACCAATTGAGTATATCTTTGTACGTAGTATCCGATTCATCTCCGGCTTTCTTATTTGGGTCGGGAAAAAGGGTTTTGAATGTAGCACTTACAGCCTTACCGATAATATGCTTGGCCACGTTCACAGCTCCCTCCTGTTCTCCTTCATACACCAGCTCAAGCTTACCGGTCAGTGCAGGCACCATAAAGTAGAGATCCGTCATTCGGAGAGTAGCCTCTTTCTCCTTATTGTGCACCGCCCTTCGTTCGGCTGCAGAGATCGCCTGCTCCATAGCCGTAATGGTCATCCGTGTGGATACGCCGCTTTTCTGGTCTATATACTCACTGTTCCGCGCTTCAAATGCCACATACTCCAGGATGGTTCTGTACAGATCCGGAATATGGATGGTCACAGCACCATTTCGTTCGCTCCATGACTCCTGTCTGGTAATTTCGCGGGCTACCGACAATTCACGCGGATAGTGCGTAATAATCTGTGAATCGATGCGGTCTTTCAGCGGGGTTATTATGTTTCCGCGGTTTGTGTAGTCTTCAGGATTGGCGGAAAACGCCATGGACACATCAAGGGGTATACGAATGTTAAAGCCGCGAATCTGTATATCCCGCTCCTGCATAATGTTCAGCAGCGCAACCTGAATGCGGGGCTGCAAGTCGGGGAGTTCATTGATTACAAAAATTCCCCGGTTGGTCCGCGGTATCAAACCATAATTGATAACCTCTTCGTCAGCAAGCGAAAGTTTTTTTGATGCGGCTTTTATCGGGTCAATATCTCCGATCAGGTCGGCTACGGTCGTATCCGGTGTTGCAAGTTTTTCGCCATACCGTTCATGCCTCGACACCCAATTTACAGGGGCATCATCCCCCATCTCGTCAATAATTCTGAGAGCATACCTCGAAACGGGGTTGTAGGGGTCATCGTTTATCTCGGAACCGACAATAACGGGCATCTTCTCGTCCAGAAACCGAACTAGCATGCGCAGAATCCTGGTTTTGGCCTGTCCGCGAAGCCCCAGCAGAATCATGTCGTGTTGCGCCAGTATGGCATTCTGAATCTGCGGTATTACCGTTTTTTCATATCCCAGAATACCGGGAAATAGTACCTCGCCTTTCTGCATGGCTTGCAGCATATTGCCCCGAAGTTCGTCTTTCACGCTTCTCGACTGCCAACCGCTTTCTTTTAGCTTGCCCAGAGTATCAATCTTATTGCTCATATATATTCTTTCAATTCATCTATTGCAGTTCAATCATAGCCCAGATATCTCTGACGCTCTGCTCTATAACTCATTTACTCTCCACTTCATTTCGCGCAGCACCCCTTTTTGAAAGCGCCTCCGTAAGCACCCGCGCTTTAATCAATGTTTCTTTCCACTCATCCAAAGGGTCCGAGTCTCCCGTAATGGCACCCCCTACCGGATATACAAGCCTGCCCTTTCGGATCACAGCCGTTCTTATAACCACATTAAAATCAAAATCACCCTCCTGATCGATATAGCCAATGGCACCGGAATAAATACCTCTTTTATAAACTTCCAGCTCCTCTATGGCTTTCATGACAGCAATTTTAGGCGCACCGGTCATGGAACCCATTGGAAAACAAGCTTCCAGGATGTCTACCGGATCCGCCCCATCATCCGCTTCTGCCCTAACCGTTGAAATAAGCTGATGCACCGTACCAAATGACTGAATATCGTATAGACGAGATACCTCAACGCTGCCCGTTTTGGCAATCTGTGAAAGGTCATGCCTCACCAGATCAACGATCATCAGGTTCTCTGCCCTGTTCTTTTCATTTAGTAAACTTTCTTTCTGGAGCGTATCGGCAGCCGGGTCCCTGTGTCGCGCTGCAGTCCCCTTTATAGGTTCCGAAACAATCTCATTCCCGGCTTTTTTCAAATACCTTTCGGGTGAAGAGCAGCAAACATGAAGATCTTCGCACCGTATAAAAGCACCGAAAGGCACCGGATTTATAGCTCTCATCCTTTCATACAGATCGAGCGGATCACCGCTGAATGTACTGGTGAAGGGGTAGGAGTAGTTGAGCTCGTAAAAATCACCTTCGTGAATTCTGCGTTTTATCTCCTCTACGTTTCTGATGTACTCATCAACTGTAATGCCCGGCTCCAGACCTGGTGCCTGCGCAATTTCAGGTTCAATTCCTTTTTCCTTTAAATAGTCGCTGACGGACTGGCCATGTGAGCTGCTGATCCCAAACTCATTGAAGTGCACCAGAGTGCCGGGTTCCATAAAATACATCTCCGAGGCCTCAATCAACTCCGGATTGTCGGATGCAAGCGGTGGCTTCACTGAAAAGTTTTTGAGGTCATAGCCCAGATAGCCAAAAATCGGTGCCTTGCACTCCTTTCTGAATTCACGCAGCGCTTGCCAGGGGTTCCCGTGGAATCGATGCTCTTTCCCCTTCTCTTCCCATATCAACTTACCGCCTTTGCTTCTGAGTGTGCGAACGGGATGCGCGGCTAACAGGCTGATCACCGATGAAGGGTGGTCTCTGCTCTGTGATTCAAGCAAAATACAGTCGCCCGGGCCGGAATCGTATACGGCCTTTCGGATAAATTTTTTACTGTCGAAATCGGTCATGCTCAATGATAAGGTAAATCGTGCAGCTTTATTACATGTTTCAATCCACATACAACCTCTTTACCTTACCCGAAACTCACGAATTCACTCTCATGTATAAAATTCTGGCCAGGCCCTTGTTATTCAGGCTAAATTCAGATGCAGCCCACGATCTGGCGATATCAACTGCTGGCTCGGTCAGCAAAAAAGACTGGGCTCTGAGCATTGCACGCTCTGTTTATACTTACAAAGATCCATCGCTGAAACAGAAAATCTTCGGTCTGGAATTTGAAAATCCCATTGGGCTGGCGGCCGGGTTTGACAAAAACGGTTCTGCGGCTCCACTGATGGAGGCCCTGGGGTTCGGTTTTGTTGAGATCGGGAGTGTCACAGCAGACCCCTCCACCGGCAACCCCAAACCGCGATCTTTCCGGCTTCCAAAAGATGAATCCCTAATCAATCGCCTTGGACTTAACAATGACGGAGCCCGGACTATCTCACGCCGCGTTGGGAAGCTGAACCTGAATATTCCCCTTGGGATCAATATTGCAAAAACCCATAATCCTGCCATCATGGGAGATGCTGCCCTGGAGGATTATAAAATCAGCTTCGATCTGGTTAAGGATATTGCCGATTACATAACAATCAACATCTCCTGCCCCAATACCGAGGAGGGAAAAACATTTGAGGACCCTGAAACCCTTAACAGTTTGCTGAAAAAGCTGAGCATACGCGATGATTCAAGCCTTCCTCCGGTTCTCGTTAAGTTTTCTGTTGATTTGGGCGAAACCATGTTAAAAGAGCTTATTGAGGTGTGCGAAAGCCATTCTGTTGGCGGATACGTGGCTACCAACACCTCCTCAGAAAGGGATAACCTGAAAACATCAGAGTCCAGACTTTCCAGAATTGGAAGGGGCGGACTAAGCGGGCAAGCCATACGCAACAAGAGCACGGCCATGATTGAAAAAATCTCTGACTACACGAACAGGGAAAAGCCCATCATTGGCGTCGGGGGAGTAAATTCGGCAGAGCACGCCATTGAAAAACTGAAAGCCGGTGCTGACCTTCTGCAGATTTACACGGGGCTCGTATATGAAGGACCGGGCCTTGTCAAAAGAATCAACAAAGGATTGTCGGGTTATCTGAAGAAAGAAGGCCTCGACAACATCTATCAGATCAGAAGCTCATCCAAAAAATCCGCTACAGGTCAATTGGAAACCTGAGTTCACAGCTGTAGGAGTCAATTCCGGTAAGAGGCTTGAATTCCAGCTCTTCCTCTATCGATGCCTCCACAGCTTCCGGTATTCCTGAACGGCTAATCTCTGAAATCTGCTCATACTCAACTACGTTACCCTCTGCGTTCACGGTTAAACGGTAGGTGATCTCCGTTTTAAGTCCGGACCCGTATGCCCAGTCAGGAAACCGTACCCTGCTCATAAAACCGGTCATTCCGCCTTCGACATTCAGTTCAAGTCCTGCCTCCAGACAGTTGTTCATATCCGGGCCGGGGTCGGTTGGGTACCGGTCGGGCGGAAATGCCATGGTTCTGACTGTATCTTCGGCAGCTGGACCGGGTTTCTGCAGCACTTCGAAAAGCGCGTCCGCTTCTGTGGCGATTCGCCCGGTTTGATTCAAGGATAATACTTTCTCCAGCATACTTCTCGTACTGTCCCAATAGGCACCTTCAAAAGGGTACTCATCCTGGTTGACAGTTGATGTAGGTGAATCTGCGGCCACGGAATCTGCCTGTGCATCCTGCAGACCGGATACGTCGGCGCCCCTGCCTGATGAATCGGCCAGCCAGGATGATATGGCCTCCTTGTCTTCACTCATTCGTACTGCCTCTTCAAGATAGATTCGGGCCGATTCGTAGAATAGCAGCTCTTTTTGATTTGCATCATCACTTGTCTCGCCCAGTTGCCGGAACAAATCAGCTTTTTCGATCGGACTCATGAGCGTATCGGTGCGCTCCATTTCAAGCAGCTGTGCTGCCAGTGTATACTTATCACTCTTAGCGGGGGCGTCTGATAACTCTTCCCCGCCCGGATACCCAAGCCTCTCTCTTACTTCCTCTGTAAACGGTGAGTCGGGGAAGTTTTCAATTATTCTGCCTGCTTTTTCCCTAGCAGCACGTTCATTGCCCTCCTGCAGATCCAGATCAATGAGGCTGAAGAGCGACCTGGGCGAAACCGAACTGTTCAGTCCGCTCCTGAGTTGATCTTCGTAGTAAAAGCGTGCACTGTCGGGCATGTTAAGAGAGAGAAGAAACAGATTTGCAAGCCTGTATGTAAGCTCCTCCATCTCTAATTTCATCTCAACCTGAGCATCTTCTTCAAAAGGAATAGCCGACAGGTCGGGTGCAAATTGTGCCATAAGCATATTTTGTGAAACAGGGTTTTCACCCTGATCACTCAATGCAGGGCTTTCAGCTCTGTCAAAACGGCTCCCGGTAACGGCATCTCTTCTTCTCCAGTTATCTTCCAGAGGCCTGTCGCCCCATACAGCCTGAAACTGCAGGCTGGCCTCTCTCAGCCGGTCCCGGTTCATATGATTCAGAAAGCCAAATTCAGCGCTGCCGGCCGCTTCGGGTGCCTGGCCCGCATCTGTGAGCGCAATTGTATTTGGCTGTGTAATACGCTCACGATCCTGTTGCGCTTCCTCTTCCAGCTCCTGGCGGATGTCAGCGAGTACCGAATCAAGCTCTGCCGGATTCAGGCTCGCCAGCTTCAGGAGGCTGTCCCGCATTGCCAGTTCCTGTTTCAGGAATGCATAGTCACTGAAAGACTCGGCAAGCTCAGACGCATCAAATTCGAGTGAAATCCGTTCATCAGCAACATTTACGGAAGCTGCTGAATCGAAATATGCAGCCGCCATCGTAAAATTATCCTGCTCGTCCCGAAAAAGCTCTCCCAACCCAAAATAGGTACGTGCCAGGGTTACATTATCTGCCACATCGAAAGGGTGGTTTAATATTGAGCTATACTGGTTAAAAGCCAGATCGGCATCGCCCATAATCTGATGAGTCCGGGCAATTTCATAGCGCATTCTCACTCTTTGATCGGAAAACTTGTCGTCACGCTCAAGCCTTCTGTAGAGGGAAAGTGCGTCATCGTAATCCCCTATTCTGCGCGAAATATCAGCCTGCTTCTTCATGGCATGGAATTCGACGTCATAGTCGGACTTTATCTCTGCGGCAAACCCGAAGGCAGCCCGTGCCTGTACCAGGTTTTCCAGGTTTTCCAGCACCTGACCATGCAAGAAATAGACTCTAGCCAGCATCGCCTGGCTTTCCATAAGCTCCTCGGCCCGCAGCAAACTCAGAGATGCCCGTTCCCAGTCTTGCTGAGCCGCATGCAACTGACCATTAATAGCATACAATTCACCACGTTGATCGAGATCCCATTGATCAGCACTGTTCAGCGCCTGCGAGGTTACCAGCAGTCCTCCTTCAATGTTATTCATCTCGTAAAGCACCCGCGCCTCCCAAACAACAGATTCAGCATATTCACGGTTTTCAGCAATAGTACCGGCTTCCCTGAACTTCTCAAGTGCCGAAAAAAACTCCGACTTGTAGAAGTACGACTTTCCGATCATGAGTATTGAGGGAATCACATATTGCGACTGCTCGTGTTTTCTGAGTATCGATGCGGCTCTTGAAATTGCCTCATCAAACTGTTCGGCCCCCGCATCAGACGGGCCCGGAAAAACCTGTATAAGCTCCTGCGGATTAATCAGGGCTGCCTGGCTCCGGTTTAACTCTTCGCCTTCCGAAAAATAGGATTTGGCGTTGTAAAACGTATTGTAGTAAGCGGTAAAATTGTTCCAGCTCTGTTTTATGGGCCCGGCACATCCTGCCAGAAACATTACCGGTAAGAGTATTTGAAAAAGTTTTCTCACAAAACTAATAACGGTGCACGTTTGGATAGCGTGTGCAAACTATTTTTCAATGGTACTTACTTTTACCATGTTGGTACGGCCTCTTTTCGCCAGAGGCATTCCCGTTGCAATAATGACCCGGTCGTCCACATTTACCAGTCCGTGGTCTCTCAGGTAATCCTCCATCAGCTTCACGCTTATGTCTGTGTCGAAAAGTTCTTCGAGCCGAACAGACTCCACACCCCAAACAAGATTCAGCTGGCGTCTTACAATTTTGCTTTCTGTAAAAGCAACAATGGGTACAGCGGGCCTGAATTTGGCAATACGCCTTGCGGTATTTCCTGAGTGTGTAATCGTTGCAATAGCCCTTGCATCCACATTTTCAGCGATTGTGACGCATGAATAGGCCAGTGATTCAATAATCTGCTTCTCTTTCCAGTCCGGTTTGCGATACTTAAGGCTGTAGTAGAGGCCCGGTGTATTCTCTTCCACAGACCGGATAATTTTTGCCATCGTCCTGACTGCCTCAACCGGATATTTTCCTGCTGCTGTTTCGCCCGATAGCATAACGGCATCGGTTCCGTCAAGAACAGCATTCGCAACATCCGAGCTCTCAGCCCGTGTGGCCCGGGGGTTACCGATCATGGAATCGAGCATCTGTGTGGCGGTAATAACGGGTTTACCTGCCAGACGGCATCGCTCGATAATATTTTTCTGAATAAGGGGAACCCGTTCGCTGGGTATCTCGATTCCAAGGTCGCCTCTGGCCACCATGATCCCGTCTGCCTCCTCGATAATTTCATCGATCACCTCAATAGCTTCCGGTTTCTCAATTTTTGCAATCACCGCAGCATTGCTTCCCGCCGCCCGTATTCTGGATATAACATCCTGTATATCCCTGGCCGAGCGCACAAAAGACATAGCAACAAAATCGACTCCCACCTTTAATCCAAATTCAAGGTCATTCAGATCTTTTTCAGTCAGGGACGACATGGAGATTTTCACGTCGGGCAGATTCACTCCTTTTCTGGATTTCAGCTCGCCCCCTACTACCACTTTGGCGATAATATCTTCACCATCCTTCTTGATAATTTTAAGCTCAAGAAGTCCATCATCAATCAAAATCTGGTTCCCTTCACGGGCGTCCTCCGCCAGGCCACTGTAATCAATAGGAATAAGGCCGGAATCACCTTCTACCGATTTGGTGGTAATTTTAACCAGCGCCCCCTTTTTTATGACCTGCATTCCATCTTTCATCTGACCCACCCTGATTTTGGGCCCCTGCAAATCCATAAGTACAGGTATCGAGTACTCATGTTTTTTTGCAACCTTGCGGACAAGGCCAATGGTTTTTTTGTGACCTTCGTGGCTGCCGTGCGAAAAATTTATACGCACCACGTTCATTCCGGCACGGTAGAGGTTTTCAATCTGTTCCAAAGTGTTGCTGCTGGGTCCCAGTGTGCAAACAATCTTGGTTCTGCGGGTGCCGCTTAGCATAAATAAGTGATTGTAAATGAAGTTTTTTTTAAATAGATACTGAAATGCTCAGGAATGTAAACAATTATCGACCGAGATAGATGTTATATTTAAAGTCGATCAAGAATGATACAGCCCAATTTTTTATTGTGATGTTAAAGATAAGTTTATGATGGCATATGTGAAAAATTTACTATTCCCGGCGTTCATAATCAGCATGTTCTTGCTGAGCAGCTGCGCCAGAACTGCCAATCCCGACGTTGAAAGAGGGTCTCTTTTTCAGTACAGGGATGGTTTTCCTGAACTGAGAACGTCATCCATCGGGATACTGAGTCCGGATGATCAGGCTCAGATCAACGTAACGTCAGATATCGTACTGGGCAGCCTTATTTACACATCTCCCGACGATAATGAAAACACGCGTATTGCCCGAATCTCCCTGGAGATCCGCATTCTGCAGCAGAATGGCGATTTTTCTGAAACCGTTCAGAAAAGCTTCAGGGTGGAAGAGTCATTCGACGGTTCATATACCTCACAGGAAGTATTTACTCACGAAGAAGTCATCGATGTAGTGCCAGGAACATTCGACGTTCAAGTAACGGTTCTTGACCAGACCTCGGGCAAAGCCTCCAGCCGGGAATCAACTGCCACGATACCTGATCCGGAAGATCCGCAAATTGGTATTACCACGGTCAGGTTACTTGGAAAAAATATTAATGAGGAGAGCTCAACGGAATTTTTTCCTATTACTACCTATACGGTCCCCTCCAGACTCGACAGCCTTAATTTTCAGTTTCAGGTAACCAACAACGACCTGGAAGACCCGCTTACCGTCGAAACCCGACTCCTTAAGTATCCGGCCGACAAATCTCCAGCGCGTCCAATGAACTTTAACAACTACAGCCCATCTTCACTCCCTTATATCGGGGTCGACATGAGGCGTCCGGATGTGGTAGATGACAATATCCGCCGGCTTGATGAGCCCGGAAGCGTGCTCATCGACTTTAAATACGATCTGCTCGACATCGGCACCTATCGTTTTGAAGTTGAAACCGAGGATGAAAATGGAGAACGAATCTACAGGGCCCGCGATTTTTCCGTTCTGAGTGAAAACTATCCCAACATTCAGACTCCCAGGGAACTTGCAGAACCTCTCATCTACCTGATGGACAGGCGCGATCATGAAGAAATGATGCAGATACAGGACCCCGACTCGCTGAAAGAGGCTGTCGACCGGTTCTGGCTTTCCAATATTGGCAACGTGAACCAGGCACGCTCGGTGATAGAGCTCTACTATGAACGCGTGGAACAGGCCAACAAACAGTTTACAAATTTCAAGGCCGGCTGGAAAACCGACCTGGGAATGATCTACATTTTGTTTGGCCCCCCATGGTATATCGACCGCTATCTTAATACCATGCAGTGGTCATATGCATACGACAGAAACGATCCGCGTTATAACTATACATTTGAGCGGCCAAATCTCAAAAATGAATACTTCCCGTTTAATAACTACCTTCTTCAGCGCAGTCAGGGGTATTTCAATATACAGTATCGCCAGATACAGCTTTGGCTGACGGGCGCAATACTCACATCCAGAATTTGATTTAAGAGCGGTGCAAACTATCTTTACACTTTACATCCTGACATACGGATGCAAAATTTATTCGTATGTTTGTGATCTTTAAAGCGGCTCCGGTGCAGGAAATCCTCAACGGATGTTAGCGATCACGCAAAATTATGTTAGATTAACCTGGCTTACTTACAGAAACGTAATATTCGGTCATGTCGAAGACGAAAAAGGTACTGATAGTTGAAGATGATCTCATTCTGAATCTTCTCTACGAAAGCTACATGGAGAAACTCGGTTTTGAGACGGAGGGAGAACTCGTTTATGGTAAAACCGCTATTGAAATGGCAAAAAAGGTTGCGCCCGACCTGATCCTGATGGACATCTCACTTGAGGGAGATATGGATGGAATCGAAGCTATGCTTGAAATCCGTAAATTTTCAGACGTACCGGTTATCTACATAACAGGCAATTCCGATAAGGCACATCAGGTGAGAGCTGAAGAAACCCAGTATACCGATTACCTGATTAAACCCATCGAATTCAATGAGCTGAAAGACAGCCTTGTCCAAGCCGGGATTGTAGAGTCTGATTAAGTCTGAGCCGGTATTTTATTGTTCACTCCTGCAGGTATTTTTCTACTGTTCTGTTTAGGAATCTACAGCCTTGAATAGCCTTCGTTCCAGACCTAACCCATTCGCATTATTTGTTAACTTTTTATCCATGATGTTTAAAAAACCCCCCTTCTATTTTATCTACGCCCTGATACTGATCACAGCATGTACCTCCTGGTCATGCAGCACAAGCAGCAGAGTTGCCGATGAACCCGCTGAAGCTGTTGAAGCTGCGATAATTGAATTTTCGGAGTTAGACAGGCCGGTACCGAATCCGATTGAAATACCGGATGCCTTCAGGCTTGCAATTGAGAATGAGACTAGAACATCGAACGGTTATCCGGGACCTGCGTATTGGCAGAATACTGCACACTACACGATGCATGCAGAGATTGATCCATCTACGCATACTCTTTCTGGTTCATCTTCAGTCACTTATTACAATAATTCACCCGATGATCTTGAAGTGATTATCATGGAACTGGCCCAAAATCTTCATAAGGCGGGCACGCCCAAAAAGGATTTGACGGAGATTACCGGGGGCACGTCACTGGAAAAAGTGATTGTTAATGGCTCCGAGGTCCCTGAAATTTCATGGCCTGAATGGTGGACCCAAAGAAGCAGCGGGTACATTGTCGAAGGCACCCGGATGTATGTTTTTCCCGACGACCCTGTCATTTCAAGCTCCTCCGCCGATTTTGAATTTGAATGGTCGTTCACAATTCCGCAAGACGGGGCATCGGGCAGGATGGGAAGAAGCCGCGACAATCTCTACTTCATCGCCTATTGGTATCCTCAGATTAACGTATATGACGACGTGTACGGTTGGATGTCTGATGATTTTCTGGGAAATGCTGAATTTTACCATCCTTTTGCTGATTACCAACTGGAAATTACTATGCCGCAGGACTGGATTGTGATGGCAACAGGTGAATTCCTGAACCCCGGAGAGACCCTTGCACCGGAAACCCTTTCGCGCTACCTGGAAGCAGGCAACAGTGACGAGCCGGTCACCATCGTTTCATTTGCCGACACATCCCGTGCTACGGCAGCAAGCGAAAATGGTACACTTACATGGAAGTTCAGCGCAGAACGGATACGGGACGTGGCTTTCAGTGCAACAAAAGCTTCACAATGGGATGGCGCACGAACTCCGGTCGGCGATCCCGACAATGATGGCGTGACAGATTACACCCGGATCAATTCATTTTATCGTGAATCAGCCCCCCTTTGGACGGCTCAGGCGTCGTACGCCAGGCATGCCATCACCTTTTTTTCGGAGTACACCGATCTTGAGTATCCCTGGTACCACATGACGTCGGTAGAGGGTGCGGGGATTATAGGCGGGGGAATGGAGTTCCCGATGATGACCGTTATCGGGGATTACAACAGCGCCGGTGCAACGAGGCTCTATGGCGTTACCGCGCATGAACTGGCACACATGTGGTTTCCCATGATCATCAATACCAATGAACGACGCTATGCGTGGATTGATGAGGGGCACACTACATTTCATACCAACGAAGCCAATAAGGATTTTTTCGGGGATCAATTTACCCACGATGACGTATTCAGCGGATACCTGCAGATTGCGGGTACAGATATGGAAGGTGAAATCATGCGGTGGTCCGACTATCACTATCCCGGCCCGGCATACGGTGTGGCCTCCTATCCCAAACCGGCTTCTGTATTGATCGCCCTGCGGGGTGTGCTGGGCGAAGAGGTTTTTAATGAAGCGCACCGTGAGGTTGTTCGCCGATGGAACTACAGGCACGCATACCCCTGGGACATAATGAATACCTTTGAAGATGTTTCGGGACGCGACCTCTCCTGGTTCTGGAGGCCCTGGTACTATGAAACCTGGACGCTCAACCATACAATTTCAGATGTTCTGGAGGACGGCGGTAATACGATAATCAGAGTTCAAGATTTAGGGAATGTACCTATGCCCCTTACCGCTGAAATCACACTTCGTGACGGATCTGTCGTCAGAGAAAGCGTAGAAGTGGAGCACTGGCTTCATGGCCACACTTCTGCGGCTATTACACTTGAAGGGATTACCGGTATTCAGAAAGTGGTTATCGACCCCGGGAACCATTTCCCCTATCATTATGCCTCTGAATTGACCTGGGAAAGAAACTCCTGACTTATACGTTTGTAAAAAGCTATTACGGTATCTGAATTTCTTTACAGTTACTACATTTTTCTCGATCATTATAGAATGTAAAATCGCATTCTTATGGAATTCTTAAAATCATATCACAGACAGAACAGACTCAGGTGGATCTTCTTGGGCATTGGTATTGTCGCTGTTCTGGCCTTAACCACATTGAACGTCTATTCACTATATGCCCTGCGCCAATCTACCATCGATTCGGCCAAAGACAATAAAAAGAATCAGCTGGAAGAGTTTACCGATCAGGTCCGAAACCGGTTCAGCAGTCCTTTTATGAATCTGGTAAAGCTGAACACGGAACAGCTGCAGAATACATGGAATGCCAGCAGCAATTTCCCGAGACGCTATAACAAGGTTCTCAGCGAAGCCTTATCCGACTCACTGTTTACAAGTATCCATTTTATCCCGCAAAATATAAATGCTTGTCATGACGACTCCGCTCCGGTTTATAAATTCGACTCGGAGTCTGAAGTATTTCTTCCTGAAAATGAGAATAATATTCCCCAAATCGTATGCGATGGGTTCAGCCTGGCAGTGAGCCGTACCCAGGTTGCGCTGAATGAATATAAATGGAACAACCGTGTGACCTTCGATGCACACCGCAGCATGACGGTTTCCCTTATCAATCTGAAAGAGAAGTCTGTTGTGGGCCATATCAACCTGGTTATTGACCGGGACTACATGGTAAACGACTATTTTGAAAGAGAACTCCGGAAACAGTTCGGTACCGCAGATGAGTCGGGCGTCGTGGTTTGGCTGCGGGACTGGATGCAGGATGAAATCCTTACCAGCAGCGATCACCGCTACGTCTACAACCGTGACGTTTATGAAATTGACTTCAGGCAGGGCTTTCCGAACCTGCTCGACAATTGGGTACTCCATGCTACGTTTCTGGAATCACCCACGGTAGCTGCTTCCAACGCCTCACTTACCCGAAATCTGATTGTGCTTGGTTTTGCAGTCTTTGCACTCTTCGGAGCGTTGGTATTCATGTTCATCAATGCACAGCGCGAGCGTGAACTTGCACAGCGTCAGGCGGGCTTTCTGGCCAACATCACCCACGAGCTTAAAACGCCTCTCGCAGTAATGCAGGCTGCAGGGGAAAATATTTCAGACGGACGCGTAACAGATGGAAACAGGCTCAGAACATACGGCGACCACATCTATGAAGAGGCGATCCGGCTGCGCAAAATGATTGAAAAACTACTGGATGTGGCCAGGGTGGATGCGGGTCAGAATGTGGTTGAACTGGCACCATTTCAACTTGATGAAATCGCAGAAAATGTATACCGGTCGTCAAAGGATTTTGTAGAGTCGAAAGGCTTTCGGTTTGAAATCAACACCGGCGGTAAGGTACCGTTTGTGATGGTAGATGCGGATCACGTTGAAACCATTCTTAAAAACCTGATCGAGAATGCGGTCAAATATAGCTCCGATGAAAAATATATTCTCATCGATGTACGGAACCTTAACGGCTCTGTTGCAGTATCAGTAACCGATAAAGGAGACGGGATTCCCAAAAAATCCCAGAAACTGATCTTCGAAAAGTTCTATCGTGTGGAAGGCGACTTAACGGTTAAAACCAAAGGTCACGGCCTCGGACTGGCAATTGTAAAAAATCTCGTAGAGATGAACGGAGGCAATATTTCACTTGAAAGTACGCCGGTCAAAGGATCCACGTTTACTATCACATTCCCTGTGCTTGTTCAGGAAATGGGATCTTCAGAAGCCGCCAAACGTACGGGGGCTGCTGAAAAATTGAATAGGGAAGAAGAATATGTCGGATAAGCAAAAGAAGATTTTAATTGTAGAAGACGAACCCAGTCTTGTATTTACCCTTCAGGACACACTCGAATCCGAGGGATATGCCGTTACGGTGGTTACTGATGGCTCACATGCCATTGACAAGGTAAAGGAGATAGAACCTGACCTGATGATACTTGACCTGATGCTGCCCGGCAAAAGCGGATACGATATCTGTAAGGAGATACGCGATCTAAAATATACCTTCCCGATTATAATGCTCACTGCAAGGGATCAGGAAATAGATAAGGTTGCCGGCCTGAACATCGGCGCTGACGATTACATGACAAAACCGTTTGGCGTGAAAGAGCTATTGGCCCGCATTAAAGCCCGTCTCAGGCGAGCAAGTGCCTATTCGAAATCCGGTCCTGTTGAAATGCTGAAGCTTGGCGATGTTAAGATTGACCTGAAAGAGTCTGTTGTAAACAAGCCTGACGGAACGGTTCATGAACTCTCAACACGGGAAGTGGAGCTGATTCAATATCTTGTATCCAAGGCCAATCAGCCCATATCAAGAGACGACCTGCTGGAACATGTATGGCGTTATGAATACAGCACCAACACGCGGACGGTCGATGTCCACATATCCAAGCTGCGTGCCAAAATCGAAATGCAGCCTGATGATCCCCGCTACTTGGTCACACTCCATGGCGTGGGGTACATGCTGAGGCTCAACTGACAGCCTTTTCTTTCTTCCTCTCTGCGATCTGATCCACAAAATCCGGGAAATTTCTTAGCTGGCTCTCCAACAGATCCTGCAACAGATCACTGCTTAGCCCTTTTTCAGGGTCAAAGGAGTCGTTCACTCTTTGAATAAACATCCGCTCAGGGTAGACATATGCTTTCCTGTATTTAAGCAGTTGTTCAAACTGTTCAACCGGCCGCAGAGCCCCAAAAGCACCCGCAGCCTCTCCGATTGTACTCACAGGAACCATTTCCATAGCTTTTGGAAACGGCAGATAATCAAAAAACACCTTTAGTATGCCTGGAAAACCTCCATTGTATTCTGGGATTACAAAAAGAAAACCATCTGCTTCCAGAAAACTCTCATTAAATTCTTTTACCGAATCCGGTGTACTGCCGTATTTACCCCCATGAACATCGGCAAGAGGAAAATCCATGAGGCTGAAAATGCGGCACTCCGCATTCTCTGCTATCAGGTTACTGGCATACTCGGATACCTTCAGGGCGTTGGATCCCGGCCGGTCGGTGGATGATAAAATATGTATCAGGCTCATTTATCTTATAAAATGGTTACTTATTTACGTCGATGCCCTCAACAGCTTATCAATGAAGATCATTCAATAAATCGCATAGCCCTGCCCTGGAGAATAAATTTTTTTCTTTAAAAAAAGCGCTTTTTTAGGCGCCAAGCCTTAATTAAAGTTACTCTTTATCTTGATTCCTTAATTTTATTTGATATAAATGTGAATCGCCCCTATCATTCGGCTGAAATTAAGGGTTCAAAATTGAACCGCACGAGCTCATGTTATGGTAGACATCGAGCAATAGCTCCAATACTTCGCTTGCCCGGAATGGACAATTCCGGGCAAGTCTTTTTTTAGTTCCATGTACCACGCATCCTACTTAATCACCTTCTTTAATTTTTTGAAGGCGCTGCCAAAGGGAGGGCTCTCTTCCCTGATTACCGGGCTTATACCATCCGGCCGATTTCAAATGATCCGGAAGATATTGCTGGTCTACCCAATGACCGCTATAATTATGCGGATAGAGGTATTCGTCCGAAGCATTTTCGATATCCAGATACCTGGAAGCTAATTTATTCGCGGTCTTATCCTTCAGGTGGGCAGGCACTTCCTCCACTCCGCTTTTCGTAATCTGTTCACGAACTTCAAATACAGCTTTTGTGCTATTGCTTTTAGGGCATAGGGAGAGAAAGATGACTGCATGTGCCAGAAAATAGAACCCCTCCGGCATACCCGTTTTAAGAAAAGCCTCGTGTGTACTGTTGATAACCGTAATTGCATAGGGATCCGCCATTCCAACATCCTCGGATGCAAATATCAGAAGTCTCCTGAAAATGAATCCAGGGTCTTCCCCACCCTCCAGCATTGCATTTAGCCAGTAAAGTGCCGCGTCTGCATCCGACCCTCTCATAGATTTGATAAAGGCTGACGCAAAATGATAATGCTCATCTCCCGAGCGATCGAATCGCACGCTTCGCTTCTGAATTGACTCTTTCGCAATTTCAAGGGTTATTTTCACGGAGCCGTCTTCTGATCTGGGTGTGGAAAGCGCTGCTACTTCAAGGGCGTTCAGTGCGTTGCGCACGTCACCCCCTGCATACTCCGCCAGATACTCCTTTGCTTCGTCGTAAAGCACAATATCCATAAAACCGAGCCCCTTGTTCGAATCCGCAAGAGCCCGGTCAATCATCAGCTTTACGTTCTCTTTGGTAAGCGGGTAGAGCTCAAACAGCTGACATCGTGAGAGCAGCGGATTCACAAGAGAGTAAAAAGGATTTTCCGTTGTTGCACCTACCAGCGTAATCACGCCCGATTCAAGATGTGGAAGCAGGGCATCCTGCTGGGCTTTGTTCCACCTGTGGATTTCATCCACAAATAGTATGGTCTTCCTGCCATTGGCTTTTTTTTGCTGTTTTGCTTTTGCAACAACCTTTCTGAGCTCCTTCACCCCATCCAATACCGCATTTATGACCTCAAACCGGGCGTCTATCTCTTTCGATATCACATTTGCCAGCGTTGTTTTGCCTGAACTTGGGGGTCCGTAAAAAATCATTGACCCGATAACGCCGCTCTCGATCATGCGCCTAAGCATTTTGCCCTCCCCAACCAGGTGATGCTGACCCGTAAATTCATCAAGTGAATCAGGCCTCATCCTGGTAGCCAGCGGCCCAGACGACCGCGATTCGTCCATTTCCATGTCATTGTTCTGTTCTTCATTAAACAGATCCATGATATCGCCTCATACTTATTAAATGTTGTGCAACCGCATCGATACGTTTGCAAAAAGCAAAATTTCTTATTAAAAAGATGTATACAATAAATAAACAGGGAGGAGCCATGACCGTTAAAGATATCCTAAATCGAAAAGGTAATCAGGTTTATTCCATTCATCCGCACGAATCGGTGTACGATGCCATCAAAAAGATGACTGACCTTGAAATCGGGGCCCTCGTTGTCGCGGAGCAGGATACCATTTATGGGATGATTTCCGAACGTGATTACACAAGCAAAATTATTTTAAAGGGTCGTTCATCGGCTTCCACACCGGTAAAGGATATTATGTCGAAGCAGGTTTTTTGTGTAAGCACATCCGACAATGTTCATACATGCATGAAAATCATGACCGATAAAAAAATACGTCATCTCCCTGTACTTGAAAAAGGAAGCCTTGCCGGCCTGATCTCAATCGGAGATGTTGTAAAATCAGTTATCGATCAACAAAAAGTAGAGATCCATACACTCAGAGAGTATATAGCGGGCAGCTATCCCGGCTGACCAAAAAAAACGGCTTCCGTTTTGCCCGCCACAATCAACGGCTCTAATTTAAGGTGACTACGGGACAAAGATTTGAAAACCCTGTTGTCGCCGGGTATCACCTTTAAGGAGGGTACTTACATCACGAGCCTGCATTCGATTTACATCGAACTCAGATTCCTTATTGTATTATAGCACCGAAAAGACTAGAGCGGCAGGTTGTCGTGCTTTTTACGCGGAACACTCTCCGCCTTGTTCTGACATACCTCAAACGCATGGATCAATTTTTCCCTTGTTTCGGAGGGCATGATCACATCATCTATAAACCCACGGGCGGCGGCTTTATACGGGTGCGCAAACTCTTCGTTATATTGGTCTTCCAGTTCTTTCTGTTTTGCTTCGGGATCGTCAGCCGCAGCGATTTCCCTTCTGAAAATAATTTCAACTGCTCCTTTTGTCCCCATTACTGCAATTTCCGCTGTTGGCCAGGCCACGTTGTAATCGGCGCGGATATGCTTTGAATTCATCACATCATAGGCGCCGCCATAGGCTTTACGCGTGATCACCGTCATTTTGGGCACTGTTGCTTCACAGAAAGCATAGAGGAGCTTGGCTCCGTGTTTGATGATTCCCCCCCACTCCTGGTCGGTTCCCGGCAGAAAGCCCGGCACATCCTCGAATACCACAAGCGGGATATTGAATGCATCGCAGAATCGGACAAATCGCGCTCCCTTGAGGGATGCATCAATATCCAGAACTCCTGCAAGCGAGAGCGGTTGATTGGCAACGACACCTACAGACCTGCCGTCGAGCCGTGCAAAACCGATCACAATATTGTCCGCATAGTTTTCCTGAACTTCATAGAACGACCCTTTATCCATCACCCCTTCAATCACTTCTTTAATATCGTACGGCTTGTTCGGATTGAGGGGTACGATATCATCAAGTTTCGCCGCCTTCGAAGAATCCGCTGCAAGGGGCTGCTGTTTCGGAGTTTTCTCCTCACAGTTTTGCGGTAAATAACTCAGAAGCTTTCTGATGTCATTGAGGCAGATTGCATCATTTTCAACGGTAAAATGTGCTACACCCGACTTCGTTCCGTGGGCTGATGCACCTCCCAGATCTTCTGATGTTACCTCTTCATGGGTTACTGTTTTAACCACATTGGGGCCGGTTACGAACATGTAGCTCGTATTTTTTACCATGTAGACAAAATCGGTAAGGGCAGGACTGTATACCGCTCCACCGGCGCAGGGTCCCATGACGGCTGAAATCTGTGGGACCACGCCCGAGGCCATTGAATTTCTCCAGAACACTTCCGCATAACCTCCAAGAGAACTCACTCCCTCCTGGATGCGCGCTCCGCCCGAGTCGTTCAACCCTATGACCGGCACACCGTTTTTCATTGCCAGATCCATAATCTTACATATTTTTTCCGCATGGGTCTCGGAAAGGGACCCGCCAAAAACCGTAAAATCCTGACTGAAAAGATATACCGGCCGGCCGTCAATCTTTGCAAAGCCGGTCACTACGCCATCGCCCAGTACACGCTGCCCCTCAAGCCCAAAAGCAGAACTGCGATGGGTTACAAATGCATCGATCTCCTGAAAGCTCCCTTTATCGGCCAGGAGGTCGATTCGTTCTCTTGCTGTCAGCTTTCCCTTTTTATGCTGTTTTTTTATCCGATTTTCACCGCCTCCCTTTTTAGAATCTTCGCGTAACTTTTTCAGGCGCTCTTCTTTTGCGTTTGTACTCATCTTTAAATGATTTATTTATCCTTTCCTTTTCGTGTAATAGCTTTGCAGCCTGTCCGTAAAACCAACAGCTGCTTCATCCAACAGGTTAATGTTATTTTTCTTAAAGACTTCCTTTTCAAGATAGCCTGCCGCTGATTTCCAATCCTTTTTGGAGGATAATCCGGAAATTGCTGCTTCATATTCATTTTTTGAACCGCCAAAGATTTCATCAATAATACGCTTTCGTTCCGGTTCCAGCCATTTGTCCAGGTCTGAATAAGCAGCATTTTCAGCATAAAAACGTTCTGCGGGCTGCGATTCCTGCAATGTTTCCTCTTCTTCCTCTTCCTCTTCCCTTATTTTACTCAAATCTTCCCGCTCCAGAAACGCTCTCCACATGGGTACGTCTTCCTCGTCGTCCGTTTCATTGTATAGCTCAATGGAGGCTACAGGCTCATCATCATCATCGGGTTTGTCTGTCTCTTCCAGTATAGGTTCATCCTCCTCTTCGCTAAGTCCTCCAATTGTTTTCCATTTTCGAAGAAGTTCCGGGTCGAATTGCGGAATAGATGATTGCCGGGGCTCATCCAAATCGTCATGTTCACTGCTCTCTTTTTTGAAATTCATCTCATCGTAAATAGTCTCCGGCTCTTCAGTATCACGGGGCGGTGTTTCATCAGCCGCTTCCTCATCAAATACAAACCGTTCATGGAGAGGTTTTGACTCAGAATCCTCGATTTCATCAGACGGAGCATCACCATAGTCAGAAGATGAGGGTTGGGATTCAGTTTCCTTTTCAAAATCCTCTGCCTGTTCACCCTCACCCCGGCGCATTTGAAATGAGCCCAATATACTGTCGTCAGGTATGTAGAGTTCTCCGGATTGTCCTTTTCTTTTTTTCGGCAGATCTGAAGCGGCCTTCTCTGAATCTTTTGCCTTTTTCCCCTCGGGAGATTTGGCTTCGGAGTCTGTAACTTCACCCGCTTGCTGTTCTTCTTTTTCAACAGGGTCCGGTGCTGAAAGCACTTCGATAAACTCTGTCCTGTTCACCGGTTGATCAATCCTGTCAAATTTATCAGCCAGTTTTGGCAGCCCTTTGTCCTGAAAGTAAATTCTCAGAAATTCCGTATCCACTTTGGGTCCCGCCAACAGAAAAAGAGGTTCCGTCTCTTTGGCCCAATCCAGTGAGTTGTGCCCTTTAATAAGCTTTTCGTCTACCTTCGTTACGATTTCACGACACTCGTTTAGCGAAATTGCACTTTTGTTTTTCTTCTCCATGTACCGAACCAATGCTGCGGCGAGTTGCCGTCCAACCGTAATGTATCGAATCCGTTTTTTTACCTGACTTATTGTGAGTTCCGTATCAGCGCCAAAAAGAGAATCCGGGATTGCCCGTCTGGGCCTGAGGGCCAGATCCATCGTATCGGCTACAGCAGCTTCAAAAATGGATTTACTGTATGAAGCAGGCATCATAACTTCTGCCTTAATAGCCTCAATAAAGTTTTTCCACGCAAACTGTACCGCAGGGCTGTCCATATTAGCCCATTCGGTATCGGGCGGTACCAGGGATTCATTCAGGTTTTGGTTCATCTCTATAACGACTCTCTCCGTTACGAATTCAGGAATATCAAGAACCTGAAGATCTTCAGGAGTGTAAAACTCTCTGTCTTCAGGTAACCTGCCTGTAAGCCGCATCGTTATGTCTCGTATCATCTGCTCCATAGCAGCAGGGTTATGATGATTTTATTAGGGGTTCTGTAATATACAACTTCAACTTTAGATCAGTCATATCATTGTAAATTTCTTTACTTTTTTGCCTTTCGCTCTTTAATGCGTCAGATTATATTCAAAACTAATAAAATGATTCAGCTGCAGGCCGACTCACTTACCAAGCGATATGGAAAGAAATCCGTTCTAAACGGAATTAGTTTCTCATATGAGGGTACAATACTGGGTATTGCAGGAGCAAACGGGTCTGGCAAGACAACGTTATTAAAATGCCTCACAGGATTACTGAAACCCTCTTCAGGATCCGTTACCTGGCAAATCGAGGGGATAATTATAAACCAGGCTGATTTAAAATCTCATCTTGGCTATGCTGCTCCATACATCCAGCTATATGAAGAACTTACCGTTGCCGAGAATTTACAGTTTTTATCGGATCTTGGAAACCATGCAAGACAGAGCGACCTGACTGGACTTCTTAAAACGTATGATTCGGCTGAATTTTCTGATTCACTTTACGGTAATTTGTCAACAGGTCAGCAGCAGCGAGTCAAACTTGCTGCGTCTGCCGTCAAGGATCCGTCCATTTTAATACTCGATGAACCCGGCTCAAATCTGGATGCAAAAGGTAAAAAGCTGGTTGAAGATATGGTTCACGACTATTCCAGCCGGGGCAAAATGACCATCATTGCTTCAAACCAGCTGGATGAGCTGAAATTATGCGATAAAATTATTGATCTGAACAAATAAATCATTTATCCATGTACACACCTGACGACCTCAAGCTTGCAAAAAAATTACTTGAACACAGCATTGAACTTAAGGAGGGAGAAAATGTAATGCTGCAGCTCATCGGGCTGAACGGAATCGGACTGATCCGCGCCCTTGCTGAGGAAACCAGGAACAGAAATGCCCATCCTTTTATAAAATTAGAGGATCCTGAAACCAACAGAATTCTGCTTGAAAACGGAGACGACGCTTTCTGGCAGAATCAGGCCATCACAGACCAGCTGCCGCTGATGAAACAGATGAATGCCTTTATCGGTATTCGGGGGGCAGAAAATATCTACGAGAATTCGAATGTAAGCAGTGAAGCGAATAAAGCCTACAGTGACAAATTTCTGAATCCAGTACATTTTGAGGAGCGTGTAAACAACACCAAATGGGCAGTTTTGCGCTACCCATCCGCTGCTTTCGCCATGAACGCGAAAATGCCGACCGAACGCTTCCGGACATTTTATTATGATGCCTGCCTGTTCGACTACAACAGGCTCCATGAAGCCATGAAGCCCCTGGAAGAACGGCTCCGGAAAACAGGCATCATCCGCCTGGAGGGAGTAGGTACGGATATTGAGTTTTCCGTAGAAGGCCAAAACTGGATTCCGTGCTATGGAAAACGCAATATCCCGGATGGTGAACTCTTTTCATCACCCATTCTGGACTCCGTGAACGGCCAGATTACCTATGCCCCGTCGGTGTACCAGGGGAAACCGTTCGAATATGTGAAACTGATTGTGAAAAACGGAGTAGTTATCGATTTCGATTCCTCCAATAATCAGGCACTTGAAGAAATTCTGAATACCGATGAGGGTGCCAGAAGGTTTGGAGAGTTTAGTTTCGGACTCAACCCCATCATCAGGGAGCCGATGTATGACATACTTTTTGATGAGAAAATATACGGTTCAAATCATCTCACACTGGGTAAGGATTATGAGATCGCGCCAAACGGCAATTCGAGCAGTATCCATTGGGACCTGGTTTGTATCGGCGCGAATGTATACTTCGACGGCAAACTTGTTCGGGAGGGCCGTAATTTTATTGCCGATGACCTTCTGGGGTTGAATATTGACAAGCTTACAGCACCATAATTTGATTTTGGGCCAATAACCCCACTTATTATAGTGTACGTATAACTCATTGCGGGAGTATTACATGCACAATTCTGTCATCACAATAATAACCATTCTTTTTATTGTGTGGCAGGTGCAAGAGGCTGAAGTTTCCACCCGAGAGGCTCTGCAAGCTGCAGCCTCCGATTCTTTACTCATTCATTCGCTTATCGACTCCAGTTACGAGAACGCCTTTTCCAATCCGGACCGTGCCCTTATGTTTGCAGACAGCGCTCTTCGCCTGTCAAAAGAGAACTCCTACAAAAAAGGAATTGCCGGTGCCCATGGCGAACTGGGGTATGCTTACAGCGTGAAAGGAGATTTTCGCAAGGCAATTGATCATTTAAATCATGGAATCGCAATAAGCCGCGCTATCGGGGACAGCCTGGGATGGGTTTCTAAGATTAACGACCTGGGCTCTATTTATAAATCCAGAAATGAATACGAATCGGCCATTGAACTCTACTTTGAAGCCCTGCGTCTTTGTCGGGAACTTGACCTTCAGCGTGGAGTGGCGGTAACGCTGGGTAATATTGGTCTCTCCTACTTTGAAATGGATCGGAATGACCGTGCTCTTGAATATTATACACAGGCACTTGAACTAAATGAAACGCTTGGAGATGAGAGCTCTCTGGCCAAAACATATAACAACATCGGCCTGTTACACGGTGACGAGGGAAGGTATAAGCAGGCACAAAATTACCACGAAAAGGCACTTAAACTCCGCAAAGAACTGGGTTATACAATTGAAATTGCAAACAGCCTGAACAATATCGGCCGGCTGCTCATGCAACAGGGCGAAAACGTGAGGGCCATCGACTCGTTGCATACGGCCATGCAGATAAACCAGGACAGCGATCCGGAGCTTTCCAGTATCATTCACGAAAACCTTGCCCGATCATATGAATCGGCGGGTATGCTTGATTCTGCACTGGTTCATGCACGTAAAACCAGGACGCTTTCGGAAGAGTATGGTACGATGCTTGGTGTACAGGTTGGATATGAGCTGATGGCCGGAATTTACGGCAAAATGGGCAGGTTCGAAGAGGCTTACGAATCCCAGCGGAGTATGACATCCATAAAAGATTCTATTCTGAATATAGAAATGTCGCGTCAAATCAACGAACTTCAGACGAAGTACGAAACAGCCCAAAAGGAGAAGGAGATTGCCCTTCTTGAGGAAGAGAGACAGCGGGAAGCCATGCTTCGAAATGTATTTCTATCGGGCCTCATTCTGGTTGCGATCATTGGTCTTCTGATCTATAATCGTCAAAAGCTGAAAATTGAGAAAAACCGTACCGAGCTTGAAAACAAGAAGCTGAAAGAAGATCAGCTCTCAAAAGATCTTGCCCATAAAAAAAGAGAACTGACAAATCAGTCACTCCATCTTGTTCAGAAGAATGAGATGATGAAAGAGTTGAAAGAGACAATCAAAGAAATTCGCCTTAAAAGTGAAGTTAACGGCAGGGAGTTGCAAAGCCTCGAGAATATTGTTGACTACAGTTTCAATCTGGATGATGACTGGGAACAGTTCCGACACTATTTCAAAGCTGTTCACTCTGGGTTTTTCGATTCCCTTAAGTCTGCCTGCCCGGATCTTACGCCCAATGAATTAAGGCTTGCCGCATTGGCAAAATTGCGTCTCTCCGTCAAAGAAACAGCCACTATTTTGGGCATTACACCCGCCAGCGTAAAAACTGCAAGGTATCGTCTTCGTAAAAAACTGGGGCTGAATACTAAAGACAGTCTGTCCGGGTTCCTGGCCGATTTTGAAAAAAAGAATTTAAAATCCTCCATCAGATAGCCGTACGTCACGGTTCACCCTTTTTGTTTACCGATTGTTGACCCGCTGAAAGTTGCCCTTCTGACTCACAGCGCATAGGTTTTTGCAGACCCATTTCCGGGAACCCGGATGGTTTCCGCAACCGGGTCATGCACATGGTAATCCATTTCACTTTCAATCAATAAAATTAAGCAATCAGGAGCTACATGAACATGAAGGCACAACTCACAACTTCGATACTTTTCATTTTTGCCCTTTTCTTGCTGGGTCACCAGCCTTTATCCGCACAGGATCAAGTGATGTCGTTTACACACACCGCTGATGATGACAAACTGGAGTGGGGCAGCTGTCCTGCATTCATGACTGAAAGTTGCAGAATTGCAGTTCTGCACGGCAACCCGGCCAATCCCAATGCAGACGTTTTTTTCAAAATGCAGGGCAATACCACTGTACCCGCCCACTGGCATAACTCAGCAGAAAGAATGGTATTGGTTTCCGGAGAGATGGAAGTCAAATACGAGGGGCAAGAAGCCGAAATAATCACGACCGGTTCCTACGCATACGGTCCCCCTGAAAAACCGCATCGTGCTTCCTGCCTGTCGGATGAGCCGTGTGTGCTTTTCATCGCGTTTAATAAGCCGGTGGATGCCTATCCGGTTGAGGGTACCCTGTAATCAGCATCCCCGATGAGAAGAATTCGCATTGCGTGTGAATAATCCTAAATCGAATTATGTCTGACACAAATACAATCAGAAGGGTGTTTGAACGAAACGTTGAAGCACTTGAAAAGCGCCCCTCAATCGGACAGTCTACCGGATCTACAACTGTTCGTCTGCGAAACGGCACCACCTGTGTCATAACAAACGGTTCCAAAGAACTTGTATGCGATGTTGGCCGGGAACAGGGAGGCAATGATGAGGGACCGGGACCCGGTGTTCTCGAAAGAGGAGCCCTGGGCAGCTGTCTTGCAATGGGCTACTCAATGTGGGCAGCATATCTGGATATTCCGGTAGACCATATTGAGGTCCACGTTGAAAGTGATTTCGACGCGCGTGCCATGTTCGGGGTGGGAAAAAATCCTCCCGGGTTTAAGGAAATTCGCTATGACGTAATGATCGAAAGCGAGGCTGATGAAGAGACCTTGCAGGAACTGATAGAAAAAGCAGACGCCCACAGTCCGGTACTCGACGACTTCACGCGGCCTGTACCCGTAAAACGGAGGGTGCATATCCAGCCCTCACGGGGTCTGCATACAGCGGGAGAATAAGAGAATGATCGCGATCCTGAATTCAGTCTGTACACTATTTATCAGTGCTTCGTAGCTGAATTTCAGCTCCGTACTGACAATTAAAAAACGTATTTGAACACACAGAGACAGAATCGAATGGACATTGCACCCCAAATACTTATTGTTGCAGGCCTGATTGTTCTGATGTATGGTTTTTTGCTCGGAATTCCAATGGCCCGTGCGCGAAAAAAAGCATCAAGAGCTCCGAGATATTTGATTGCAGCGCACCTTGCGGCTCTTATTCAAGGCAGCATACTGCTGGCTTTAACCGTTGCATTTGATTTTTCAATGCTTGCCTCGTGGATTGAAACGCTAATCGCTTCCCTGTTCACAGGAGGTGTCTTGTTATTCGATCTTGGCCTCACGATCAATTGGCTTCAAGGCTCTGAAGATGCTTTCGCAGAGAGATCTTTGGGATACAAAGTTTCATCGTCCGGCACCCCTCTTATTCTGGTCAGTGCCGGTATCCTTGTGTACGGTGTACTTATGGCTCTCTAACCGGAATCTATTAAACCTTATATGTATAAGTTATGAAACCCAATCTGCAACGTCGCATTCAACGATACGGATGGGACAAAGCCGCACCCTATTACGACTCCGGCTGGCAAAGACAGCTTAAGCCGGCCCAGTTAAAACTTTTGAATAAAGCGGGCCTCAAACCCGGTGAGAGCGTTTTAGACGTTTCCTGCGGTACCGGTCTGATCACACAGAAGGTTACTGAAGCCGTGGGTTCTGAAGGAAGTGTAACCGGTATTGATTTGTCGGAACAGATGATTGAAAAAGCCCGAACTCGCCTGAATGGTTCCTACAGCAACTGCTCTTTCCGGCGTATGGATGCGGAAGATCTCATATTTGAGGACATAACATTCGATGCTGCTATCTGCTCGCTTGGACTGATGTATTTCCCCAGACCCGAGAGGGCCATTGATGAGATGTTTAGGGTTGTAAAGCCTGGCGGCAGGGTTTCAGCACTGGTATGGGGTGCAAGGCAGCAATGCGGTTGGGCGTCCATTTTCCCCATTACAGACCGTCGTGTGAAATCGGACGTCTGCCCGCTCTTTTTCCGGCTCGGTATCGGTGATGCACTTGAACAAGCTTTTATGAATGCCGGCTTCACACATACCGATTCGTGCCGATTTTCGAAAAGGCTTGAATTCAGGGATGATGAAGAGGCGTGCGTTGCTGCATTTCTGGGCGGCGCTGTGGCACTGGCCTATCAAAAATTTGACAATCAAACCCGCGAGGAGGTTCATGCGGAGTACCTGGACTCAATACGTCAGTACAAACAAGCCGCCGGATACTCCATACCCGGAGAGTTCGTGATTGTAACAGGAACCAGATAATTATCAATTCAAACAACCCTTAAATTATTCAGAGCACCATGAAACGTATTAGCGCTTTCATCTATTCCGTAATCAGCTATTTTACTTTCATCGGCACTTTTCTCTATTTGGTTTTTTTTCTGGGCGATATGCTGGTACCCAAAACCGTTAATTCAGGTGATGGAGCTGCAGCTCTTACAGCTGTTCTCATCAATCTGGGCTTGATTGGCCTGTTTGGTGTTCAGCATACGGTAATGGCCAGGAAATCTTTTAAGGACCGCTGGACACAAATTATTCCAAATCCGATAGAACGAAGCACCTATGTCCTTTTTTCAAGCCTTGCAGTGATCATCCTGATGCTGTTCTGGCAGCCCCTTCCGGGTGTGATCTGGGATGTTGAAACAGGCTGGGCATCCATGTTGCTGGAGTGGGGATTCTGGCTTGGATGGACGATCGTTTTTCTATCCACATGGATGATCGACCATTTCAATCTGTTCGGGTTGAAACAAACCTGGAACTACATGAAGCATCACGAAATGGATCATCCCGGTTTTATGGAGCCCGGTTTCTATAAATATGTCCGTCATCCACTCATGACAGGTTTTTTAATTGCCTTCTGGTCAACCCCCGAAATGAGCACCGGACATCTGATTTTTTCAGCCGGAATGACCCTATATATATTGGTTGGCGTTTACTTTGAAGAGAAGGCCATGATGAAACGGTTCGGCGACAAATACGGCGACTACAGGGAGAGAGTTCCAAAATTCTTTCCTTTCTTCAGGAAAAGTGAAGCTTAAAAGGAAAAAGACAGCCGGTTTAAGTCCCGGCTGCCTCTTTTATGAGTATTTTCAGTGATCTTTACATTGATTAATCTGCCCAGGCTTCGGCATCGCTGTACACTTCCGCAAACTCCAGGCGTTGACCGTCCTTACTGACCGTCGCCTCAAATTCAATGCCCCTGGAATCGTCATCACGCTGAATAAGCTGTCTGGCAAGCTGATTAACGATCTGGGTTTGAATCACCCGCTTAAGAGGTCTGGCGCCGTATACCGGGTCATACCCCCTAACTGCAAGCCAGTCTTTCACGTTGTCTGATACGGAAAGAAGCACATTATTTTTGGCGAGCATTTTATCTACCCGCTGCAGCTGAATATCCACTATCTGACGGATATGCCGCTGATCAAGCGGATGGAAGATGACCACATCATCAATGCGGTTCAGAAATTCAGGGCGAATGGTTCTCCTGAGCTGTTCAAGAAGCTGATTCTGCAGTTCAGTGTAGGTGCTTTCATCCATTTCCCCGCCGCTTTTCTCAATCTGCTCTGAGATGAGATGTGAACCGATGTTGCTGGTCATAATCACAATTGTATTGGTGAAGTCTACGGTAACCCCTTTGTTATCGGTCAGCCTTCCATCATCCAGAACCTGAAGCAGGATATTGAAGGCATCGGGATGGGCTTTTTCGATCTCGTCAAGCAATACAACGGAATAGGGTTTTCTGCGTACGGCTTCCGTAAGCTGCCCGCCCTCCTCATAGCCAACGTAACCGGGAGGCGCCCCGATCAACCGGCTTACACTGTGTTTTTCCATGTACTCACTCATGTCGATCCGGATCATGGCATCCTCATCATTGAAAAGGAAATCGGCCAGTGACCGTGCCAGTTCTGTTTTACCTACACCGGTTGATCCCAGAAACATGAACGACCCAATCGGGCGCTGTTCGTCCTGCAAACCGGCTCTTGCGCGCCTTACCGCGTCGGATACAGCTGCAATGGCCTGATCCTGCCCGATTACGCGTTTGTGCAGCTCTTCTTCGAGATGCAACAGTTTCTGCCTTTCACTTGAGAGCATTTTACTAACCGGAATTCCCGTCCATCTGGATACAATATCCGCGATTTCTTCCGCTTCAACCTGTTCTTTAAGAAGCGATCGCCCTTCCTGCACCTCGTTCAGCTTTTTCTTGGTCTCTTCAAGGTCTTTCTCAAGCTGTGTAATGGTTCCATAGCGAAGCTCGGCCACTTTCTCGTACTGACCCTGCCTCTCGGCCTTGTCGGCCTGATTACGGGCTGTTTCAATTGCCTGTTTCAGTTCACGCGTTTTCTGAATCAGCCCCTTTTCAAGGTCCCATTGTGCGCGCATAGATTTGCGCTTCTCTTCCAGGTCGGCCAGCTCCTTTTCATTGCTCTTCAGTTTGGCTTCGTCCTTTTCACGTTTCAGTGCCTCACGCTCGATTTCAAGCTGGCGTATTTGCCGTTCGATGCTATCCAGTTCTTCCGGCATAGAGTCGATCTGCAGACGTAATCGTGAAGCCGCTTCATCAATAAGGTCTATTGCCTTATCGGGCAGAAACCTGTCGGAGATGTAGCGGTGCGACAGCTCTGCGGCGGCAACAATTGCAGCATCGGTTATGCGGACACCGTGGTGCACCTCATATCGCTCCTGGAGGCCTCTCAAAATGGATACGGTGTCTTCAACCGAGGGTTCACCCACGTACACCGTCTGTAGCCTTCTTTCGAGCGCCTTATCTTTCTCGATATATTTTCGATATTCGGTGAGCGTAGTAGCACCAATGGCATGCAGTTCGCCCCGGGCCAGTGACGGCTTCAGGATGTTAGCAGCATCCATCGATCCTTCTGTGGCTCCTGCGCCTACCAGCGTATGAATTTCGTCGATAAACAGGATAAGTTCACCGTCCGATTCCATTACCTCTTTCACGACGGCTTTCAGCCGCTCTTCAAACTCTCCGCGGAACTTTGTGCCTGCTACAAGAGCACCCATATCCAGCGCAACTATCTGTTTGGTCTTGAGCCCTTCCGGCACGTCTCCCCGAACAATTCTGAGAGCAAGTCCTTCAGCAATAGCCGTTTTACCCACGCCCGGTTCACCAATCAGTACAGGGTTATTTTTGGTCCGCCGTGACAAAATCTGCATAACCCTGCGTATCTCCTGATCGCGTCCAATTACGGGATCCAGCTTATTTTTTTCAGCCAGCTCATTCAGATTGCGCGCATACTTCTTAAGCGCCTGATACCGGCTTTCGGCATTGGGATCATCCACAGTTTGTGTCCCGCGTATTCCTTTCAGCACATTCAGTATCTGATCCCTGGTAACACCCTCTTTTTTCATTAGGGTTGAAGCTTCAGAGGAAGCAGTGAGAACGCCCAAAAGAATATGCTCTGAGCTGATATACTCATCACCAAGCTCAGCAGCTTCTTTTTGTGCGTTATCAAATACAGCCTTGGAGTTGTTCGACAGATACTGGCCGGACACCGATGCACCCTTTACTATCGGAAAAGACGCAATGGCAGCATCCAGTTTTTCGATAAACGATGGTACATTGATACCTACTTTCTTCAAAACCTGCACTGTAACATTTTCTGAATCACTTAGCAGAGCCTTCAGAACATGTGCGGGTTCTACAGCCTGATGATTCTCATTCTGTGCAAGATCGATGGCCGCCTGTACGGCTTCCTGAGCTTTAATGGTAAACTTGTTGAAATTCATGGATTCTGACTCTGATTATTTGTTTCACTTTATTCAAAGCCAAAATCATACCCTGTAGGCTGAAAGCTGTCGGAATTGCAGAAGTTTAGCTGCTACAGAGCTATTGGGGTGAATAATCTCACCTGCATGTCAGTGTACTGACAGATCATGTGAGTTCATCACACGAAATGGCATAAAAAAATAAAAAAAGCCACAGTGTATCCCGAAACGGGTACGCTGTGGCTCTGAATTGTATAAGAAGGGTTGTTTTAAACTACCCGTTCTAATTGTTTGATACGGTGACGCTGGATTCCTGAACCTCATTCTGAAGGTAGTAGAAAACCCTGTTTTGATCAGTCAGATCGATATAGCCCGTCAGAGCCACCGGCTCCTTGAATTCATCCTGGTTTTGGTAATATTCAAGTGCAAGATAGGCTTTGAATCTGATTGAGTGTGACGGGCCTTCCAGCGCAATTTTGCTGAGACGGCCAAGTACCCTGTTCGACCTGAAGTCCGGATACACAATCTTGTAGCTTACAGCGTTGAAAAGCGCTGATTCAACTACTCCATGCACATCAGATTGCAGGCCGAAAAGAATCGTGTCTTCCAAATTTCTGAAATGACTATCCTTGTCGACTTCGTTTAGTTGATCTGTTTTAGTGATCTGAGACGTTGCAGATTGTGCCGAAACCAGGTTAATTGAACCTGAGAGAGCAATCGCAAATGAGATGATTACGTACTTTATTTTATTCATATCTCTTATATGTTATTGAGTCCTTGTCTGTCGAGATCGATACTTTATCGATTCGCCATAAAGATAGAGCTGCATTCAATCCTCAATCAAGAGGGGTGTCAATATAATTTTCCTATTCAAATCCATATACCGTGTCATTTTTTCATGAAAGCCCTTCTATTTATATTTCCGTTAACATTCAGTTAATAATACATCTGACAGTCAAAATTATTTTCTTTGTCTGTTTTGCAGAAAAGCCCTTACAATTTCATATAATCCAAAAAGCGCTTACATAAAACTTCTTATTTGTACTGACAAAAAAACATCTAAAAAGGGCTTTAAAGACACAGGGAAGCGCTTCATTCTGCCTGCCAAAGACATTCTTTCAGTACGATATCCATGAAACCTGAGAGTAAATGTTGTGAATACCGATTTTGTGTTGACAACACATTTCTATAGGTTACATTCTGATATGTATATCAAAATGATCTAAATACAGACAGTACAATATGAGAAGTGTGCGATTCGACCGTCTAACCGTTGAAATTACAAATGGCGACATTGTTGAGCAGAACGACTGCGACGCTATTGTAAATGCAGCGAATGCTCAGCTCCGAACGGGCGGGGGCGTTGCAGGTGCCATTCACTCTGCAGGTGACCCTGAACTTGAAGAGCTTACAAAACCTCTCGCCCCTATTGAGCCGGGCGAAGCTGTTATTACGGAGGCTCCCAATATGCCGTTTAAATACGTGATTCACTGTCTGGGACCCGTATACGGAAAGGATACTCCCTCTGATGAACTTCTTACCAACTGTTACTCGAATGCTTTAAAACTCGCTGACGAACACCAGGTTGAATCCATCGCCTTTCCATCCATCTCTACCGGTGCATTTGGTTACCCAATGAAGGAAGCAGCCACAGTGGCGTTCGAAACCATCAAAAAGTCAGCACCAAATCTTCGGTCTGTTTCCTATGTGCGGTTTGTTCTTTGGAGTCCGGCTGACTACAATCTGCACTGGGATGTATTGAAGGAGATGTAATTATCCTGGCGCCTGCCGGATGAATTTGTGCTATGCAGTACCGTTCTCATTATCTATCCCCATAAATTTCGTTAAGAACACCGGCCATACGGATTCCGGCCTGAAGTAAACGCCTGAAGGCGATGTCCAGATTTTCGTATCTGTAGGGATAACTTAATCGCATATTGTCCGGCAGGTCATAGATCCTGTCTCTGTAGGTCATCGACTCATACGCCCAGTCACGGACGGAGGAATTCTGCCACTCTTCGATCTGCAGAGCTGTCGCAGTATCCAGCTCCCTGGCAAGCTCGCTATAGCTCATTTGAAGTGAATTGATGATATCGCTGTCCCAAACCCTATGCAGGTTGGAGTTCTCTCCCATCCACTGCAGTCGAACATCATTTCCACCCCTGTCTTCTCCCGTGCCAACATGCATCGGCTGATGAATATCTCCAATCATATGCATTACAAGCATCAGTTTCTCACGCTCCTCCGCAACGCTGAGCTCTCCGCTTTTCAATTCTGCAATTAATGTCTCCAGAGCCCAGATAATATCACCGGCCTCTTCCTGCTCGGCCTGCTCATAGGTAAGGCCATCAGGGATGGTTGCCCAGTGCCATGTTGCCGTATAGTCGTAGCTGCTGTCCGAACGAATGTCGTCCATCCAAACAGTAGCACGCGCCATGGTCATATCACCCAGTAAAGAGTTTACTTTTTCCCTGGCTTGTTCCGTAAGATGGCGTTCGGCAATTTCACCGGTCACATAGTGCCCGATCTGCCCCCATTTGCCTGAATTATCCGTGCTGCTGCCAACGAGAAGAAGAGAGACCATCAGGAGTAGTATGTGCTGTTGTATCATGATATTTAATTTATTTTGACTGAATGCTTGAACTTTTCAAGAAGAATACGGTTTTCGCAACTTCTCCTGTAGTAACGACATATAGAAGCCAATAGCTTACTTCTTACGAAGTTCGGCCAGCTCTTTAAACAACTGCTTCTCTTTCATTGTCAAATTCTTGGGCAGAGAAACCTCCATCACTATGAAATAATTTCCTCTTTTCCCGTTTTTTGACATTTCGGGCAGGCCTCTTTCCGGAAGGCGAAATGTTTTGCCATTGGATGATTCAGGAGGTATGGCCAGCTTCACCTTTCCATCGAGCGTCTGGATTGTAGTTTCACCACCCAAAAGAGCCGTATACAGGTCTACGGGAACCGTTTGGTACACATCCTTTCCCCTGCGTTCGTAGCCTGGGGGGATATTAACATTAATTTTCAGGTAGAGATCGCCTTTGGGCATACCGCTGGCTGTGCGGCCCCTGCCCTTCAGCTTCAGTCGTTTGCCGTCTTCTATGCCAGCCGGGATCCTTACTTTAACTTTATCACCATTGATTCTCAGATATTTTTCCACACCGTGGAAAAGATCCGCGAGCTCAACCGTAATGGCTGCTTCCGTATCCGGTGCTTTACGGGGTGCCCTTGAGCGGGTTCGCTGGCCCCCAGTCCTGTACGTGCCCCCATTTCCATATTGACCTCCACCGAACAACGTCTCAAAAAAACTTGAAAAAGGGCTGCCGCCGCCTTGTCGGGTATCACCGAATATGTCATCAAAATTTACATTTACCCGTTGTCCCTGTCCGCGGCCGGCGTACTGCGACCAGTTAAAATCGTCAGGATCGGCCCCGGCCTGCTGATACCGTTTCCAATCGGATCCTACCTTGTCATACAGTTTCCTCTTCTCAGGATCCTTCAGAACCTCATATGCCTCACCAATCTCTTTAAATTTAGCTTCGGCCCTCTCATTACCCGGATTTTTATCCGGATGGAATTTGGCCGCCATCTTCCTGTATTTCTTCTTGATCTCTTCCTGGGAAGCATCTCTTGATACCCCCAACACCTTGTAATAATCTTTATAATCCATAGTATCACCTCATCGTCAATATACGCAGCAAACTGTATGCCGTCAGCTATAATCTTGAGATTTTGGCAGTTTCGCGCATACTCAGCTCCAAATAGGGATCATACCGCCTATAAATTTCACTGTAACAGGACAACACGGCATAAAAAAGCCTCCAGACCTTTTATGGCCGGGAGGCTTTTACTTTTTTTATTCTGAAGCAGGATTATTTTTTGTCATCCTCTTCTTCATCTACAACTTCAAAGTCCGCATCAACGGCATCGTCTCCTTCTTCTTCAGAAGCTTCCGCTTCTGCGGCACCTTCAGCTGAAGGTTCTCCCGCAGCTTCAGAGGCCTGATAGATTTCCTGGGAAGCGGCCGCCCAAACCTGATTCAGTTCTTCGATGGCGCCTTCGATCTCATCCACATTTTCATTTTTGTGGAGTTCCTCGAGCTTGCTCACTGCTTCTTCAATTTTGGTGCGGTTATCTTCGGAAATCTTATCCTTATGCTCGTCGAGCTGTTTTTTGGTTGTAAAGATGAGGGAGTCGGCCTTATTCAGCGTCTCAATTTTCTCCCGTACTTTTTTATCCTCTTCGGCATGCTCTTCGGCAGCTGTCTTCATCTTCTCGATCTCCTCTTCACTCAGGCCTGAGGATGATTCGATCCGGATGCTTTGTTCCTTACCGGTGCCTTTATCTTTCGCGCTCACATTCAATACGCCGTTGGCGTCGATGTCGAACGTTACTTCGATCTGCGGCACACCGCGGGGTGCAGGTGGAATTCCGTCAAGGTGGAAGCGTCCCAGTGTTCTGTTGTCCTGGGCTTTGGCCCTTTCACCCTGCAAAATGTGGATCTCCACGCTTGTCTGACTGTCAGCAGCGGTTGAGAAGACCTCTTTCTTGCTTGTCGGTATGGTTGTATTGGATTCTATCAGCTTGGTCATCACGCCACCCAGTGTTTCGATACCGAGTGTAAGCGGTGTTACATCAAGCAGAACAACATCGTCTACGTCGCCCGACATCACACCACCCTGAATTGCTGCACCAATGGCAACAACCTCATCCGGGTTAACGCCTTTGCTTGGATCTTTGCCAAAGAACTCTTTCACCACTTCCTGGATTTTCGGAATTCTGGTAGAACCGCCCACCAGGATTACCTGATCAATTTCATTCTTACTGATCCCGGCATCCTTGATCGCTTTTTCGCATGGCTTGATGGTTCTCTTCACCAGATCATCCACCAGCTGCTCAAATTTGGCTCTTGTCAGGTCAATATTCAGGTGCTTGGGACCCGAGTCGGTAGCCGTTATAAACGGAAGGTTCACATTGGTTTTCTGAGAGCTGGAAAGTTCAATCTTTGCCTTTTCTGCTGCATCCTTCAGACGCTGCATGGCCATTGGATCTTTTCTGAGGTCGATTCCTTCATCCTTTTTGAATTCATCGGCCAGAAAATTAATAACCCTCTGGTCAAAGTCGTCACCACCAAGGTGCGTGTCACCGCTGGTAGATTTCACTTCAAAAACCCCGTCGCCAAGGTCCAGTACAGACACGTCGAACGTACCTCCACCCAGGTCGTATACAATTATCGTCTGATCCTGGTCTTTTTTATCAAGACCGTATGCAAGCGATGCGGCAGTGGGCTCGTTAATGATACGTTTCACATCAAGCCCGGCAATTTTACCCGCTTCCTGCGTGGCCTTTCTCTGTGCATCGTTAAAGTACGCGGGAACGGTAATAACCGCTTCCGTTACTTTTTCGCCCAGGTACTCCTCGGCGGTCTGCTTCATTTTCTGAAGAACCATGGCTGAGATTTCTTGTGGCGCATACTTTCTGTCTTCAATCTGTACGCGTGCAGTTCCATCATCTTCCGATTTCACTACCTTGTATGAAACCTGGCCAATCTCTTCTTTTACTTCATTATACATGCGTCCCATAAAACGCTTGATGGAAGAAACGGTTTTGTCGGGATTGGTAATAGCCTGACGCTTGGCAGGTGCGCCCACAAGCCGCTCTCCGTCTTTTGTAAAAGCCACAACGGAAGGTGTTGTTCTGCCGCCTTCCGAGTTTTGAATAACAACCGGTTCATTGCCTTCCATTACGGAGACACACGAGTTGGTTGTACCTAAGTCAATTCCTATGATTTTACCCATAATTCTGTTTTCCTGTTTGCTTTAGCTTATAATTAAATCGTTTACTTGATCGGAATGGATGTCGCTTCGCTGTCGTCTTCCATGCCCGTTTTCTTCAAAGTGATTTTTAAAACTCCGTTTGAAAAAGAAGCACTTACAGATGATTCATCAACCTGTTCGGGAACAGCAAATGCTTTTGAAAATGCACCTTGCTTCCTTTCATGTCTTACCAGTGTTTCACCGTCTTCCAGATAGAGCTCTCTTTCACCGCTAACGGTAAGCACGTGGTGTTTCAGCGTAATTTTCACCTCTTTTTTCGACATACCCGGCAGATCCAGAAGAATTGTGTACATATCCTCACTCTCAATCACATCGCTGGAAGGATTGAAGTAAGAGGAATCAGCCTGACCGGGCACTGTGCGCTCTACAAACTGCTGAATATCCTTTCCCAGTTTAGACAGCTGCTTTTCAAGATCTATGGAAAAATTACTCATGAATGCTCCTTTTGATTTCCGGTGTTCGTGTAAAACCCAAAGATTTTACGCTGAATCTCTTTGATTCTGCCGCCGAACACCGCTTTTAATCATATGAGAGCAATCACAGTGCCAAGCATTTGATCAGGAACCAATAACTGACGTATTGACATGGCAGTGAAGAGAAGAGAGAAGGGTTGCCAGATTGTCAATCAATTTTCTTGCAACGCGGAGAGGTCTTGCCAGAAATGCGGATAGGATATTGCCGTGCACTCTGCATCCACAATCTCTGAACTGCCTTTTGAACGGAGAGCCAGAATAGCGGATGCCATGGCCATGCGGTGATCGTGAAAAGAGGGATATCGTGCTGCCAGCGGCTCAAAGTCCGGGTTACCGTAAATGATAATGCCGTCTTCTTTTAATTCGGTTTTTGCCCCCGCAAGAGTCAGAATTTCATGCATCGCAGCAAGCCTGTCGGTCTCTTTATGCCGCAATTCACTTGCTCCGCTGATCACAGAGCGGCCCTCGGCAAAACACATTGCCACCATTAAAACAGGCAGTTCATCAATGCAATTGGGTACCAGGGCAGGATCGAGCTCAATGGCCCGGAGCGCTGATGAGGTAACCGTGAGGTCGGATACCGGTTCTTTCTGCGCAAAACGGTCGTTTGTTCGTTCAAATTCTGCCCCCATCTGTTCAAGAATGTGGTAGGCTGCATTGCGGGTTGGATTCATCCCTGTATTGGAAATTCTGATTTCTGCGCCGGGAAATATGGTTCCTCCAACCATCCAGAATGCTGCAGCAGAAAAATCGCCGGGTACCTCATAGTTTTGTGCCGGTATAACGTCTGAGCGGCTGCTTCTGATCACCTTTGCAGTGCCGAAAGCTTCGGAATCAAGTTCAAGCAACCTCTCTGTGTGGTCTCTGCTGGGAATGGGCTCAACCACTTCCACCGGGTCGTCACTAAAGAGTCCCGCAAGCAGCACGCACGACTTGAGCTGTGCACTTGGAATCGGCAAGGGATATCTGAGGGGCCGGAGTCCCTGGTTTTTTCCAATATGAATGGGTGCATATTCACCGTCTTTCCCGTCAATTGTGCACCCCATCTGTTTAAGCGGATCCATTATCCGTTTCATTGTGCGGGATGAAAGCGATGCATCGCCTGTCAACCGGCACTCAATGCCGGCACCCGCAACTATGCCGCTGAGGAGCCTCATGGTAGTACCCGAATTGCCGCAATCCAGTGGTTTTAGAGGAGTCTGAAAGCCATCGCGCCCCACACCCCGAATCCTGACACTCCTTCCGTTTCTGTCAATTTCCACGCCCAGCAATGTCAAACAGTTCAGCGTACTTTGGGGGTCAGCAGCTTCAGAAAAGTTCTCTATAACGCTGACTTCGCGGGATAATGCCGCAAAAAGTGCCGATCTGTGAGAAATGGATTTATCAGGGGGTGCTGTAACGGTGCCGGAGAGTTTAGTGCCCGGCTGTACTTTTTTAATCATGGATCAATCTCTGTTGAGAAGTCTTTGCGCTTTCTCGGCTCCGTCAGTACCCGGATACTGTTCTACAATATTGGTGAGTAGATTAATGGCATCGCCCCGGCGTCCTTCCCGGATATAAATTTCAGCTATCTTATACTGTGCCTCCGCCACCCAGACATCATAAGCCTGATACAGGCTGCTAACCTTGGAAAACTCCTCCAGGGCTGTTTCCATCTCCTGCTGCTGCAGGTAGCTTTCCCCAAGCAGGTATTGCGCTTCAGCACCTATTGCTGTTGTATTGTTGTCTGACACCAGTGAAAAGAATCTGCGCGCCTCGTCCGGCCGTGAATCCTCAAGCAGAACCTTGCCAAGGCCTACCCTTGCGGCATCGCTGCCGGGATTGAGCGACAGAACCTGCTCAAAATTTTGCCGGGCTTCATTGGTTCTGTCCATAGCAAGGTGTGCATTGCCCAGGCCTAAAAAAGCCTCCTGCCGGTATCGTGCATCTTTTTCTGCAAGCTGATTGTATCTTTCAATAGACTCCTCATAGGCGCCTTCCATAAGCAGCAGGCGACCCAGTTCAGCAAGGGCGGGTGCTGCACGTTCAGAATCCGGATATTCATTTATGAGCGTCTCATAAGCGCTGATTGCACCATCGATATCGTCAGTTCGCTGAAACGCATCGGCCATATTGAAATATGCATCGGGCACAAGTTCCTGGTTGTTCGTAATCCGCAGATATTGCCTGAACTCACGAACTGCAGCATCATAGTCGCCGGCCTGCAACAGGTTCTCCGCCTGACGGAACCGGAGCCTGTCGGCGGTAGTGGATGTCGGGTTATCAGCCAGAAAATCTTCCAGAATATCGGTTGAGGTGTCGTCACTTCCGGCTGATAGCTGAGCGAACTGAATACCGTTTATCGCTTCAATGATATAACTGCTGCGCGGATAGTTTTGAAGCACGTCACGATAGGATGATATGGCTTCTTCATAATCGCCCGCATTATAATAGGAGTCACCGATATTGTACTGAGCGCGGGCAGCCCATTCAGTTCCCGGAAATCGGCTGATCACGGTTCTGAACTCCTCCACAGCCTGATCATAATTACCGGTATTCAGATAGATATATGCAATGTTATACTGCGACTGCTCTCTAAGGGACGAAAAGGGATAGATTCTAAGTAGCCTCCGGAACTGGCTCACAGCCTCAAAATTCCGGTTCATTCTATAGTAACTGTTTGCCACCTGGAACATGGCATAATCACCGCCGGGCTCCGCACCGATGGCACGGTTATAGTATTCAAGGGCATCACTATATCTCCCCTGGGCATAGAGCGCATCTCCGATACGAAGCTGCGTATCCGTATCAAACGGGAAAAGGGCAATTTCGGGGGGCTCATAGTTTTCAAGAAAATCGATCAGCGGACCGGTGGCATTTTCATAGTCACCCATCATGAAGTAGGCCCATCCAAGCGCATATTTCGCTGCTCCAATAAGCTCATGCCCGGGGTAGTTCTCCACAAATTCGGCATATTGTCCGGCTGCTCTTCCATAATTTCTTATCTGATAAAGTGCATCGGCGCTCCAGAACAGGGCCTCCCTTCCCAATGGTGTATCGGGTGCGTCACGATACACCTGTTCAAACTCCGGCTGAGCCTGTGCATAAGCCTGATTTCTGTAGCGCACCCACGCTCTCTGAAATCTTGCCTGTCTTTTAATTTGCGGATCCAGGTCCCGTATCTCTTCTGCCAGTTCAAATGCCTCGATGGCCCGTGAATACTCGCCGTTTGCAAAGTAAACCTCACCCAGAAATGTGAGTACCTGACCGGGATTTTCCAGGTTGTCGGCTCGCTGCGCCAGGGGCCTGAGAGCTTCAATAGCCTCACCGTAAAATCCTGCTTCAAAGGCTGTTACACCCCATTCGAAATACGCCTGCTCTGTAAACGTGCCGTCCGTGAACCTTGTGCCAAACTCCCGGAATGTTTCAATGGCCTGATCGTACCTGCTTGCCAGCTTCTCATTTGCAGCCTTATAATACAGCGCCTTGCGGGCCAGCTCATCATTCCCTGTCGCAGCTTCACCGAAAGCCCTGGCTGCCCAGTGATAAATATCCTGTTTGTGGTAAACCCAGCCCAGCCCGTAATGGGCAACCCGGGTATCATCTCCCTCTTCAGCACCATTTATGAAGAAACGGTAATATCGCACCGCATTATCAAACTGCTGCAGGGCATTATAGCTTTCTGCCATCAGATAAACAGCTTTTTGCCGGTTTTCGTGATCCAAATTGGGAAGGGCATCCTGAAATGCTTCGACTGCCTGCTCGTACTCTCCCTGCTGGTAATACGACTCTCCGAGTGCAGTCCCTATTCGCCGGGTCATCGGATCCAGCGGATGGCGTTCCCTCAACAGCTCAAATGCACGGGCAGATTCCGTGAATTTTTCTTCCTCCAAAAATAGTGTGCCCCGCCTGTAGAGTGCTTTGGGCGACCATTCGCTCCGCCTGTTGTAGTCAGAAAGTGTAAGAAAGTATTCTCTGGCAAGATCATACCGCCCTGCTTCTGCAGCAGTCTCACCAAGCTTATAATATAGCTCGGACCGTTCGTTCCGGGTCTGCGGGTAGTTGAGCGCCTGATCCATTCTTTGGATTGCGTTCTCCAGATTTCCTTCCTCAAGATGGCGGGCTGAAATATCTTTTAAAAGTTCGGCTGCCCGGTTGCTTCTGGGGTACTGCTGCAAAAACCTGTCGGTATAGAGGTCTGCAGACGAAGAATCAAGTTTAACCAAAACCCTCGCCCTGTAGAATTGCGCAGATTCACCGGTTGCGTTCATCTCATTTTTGCCGGCCGCCTGTTCAAAATAAGGGAGCGCTTCGGCATAAAGTCCTTTTTCAAACAGTTCGAGTCCCTGCTGAAAAACTTTTTGATAGGATTCCTGTAACTCCTGGGCTGTCAGATTGAGTGGCAGAGAGATGACAGATACGAATAACAAAATGGAGAACGTGACGGTGCGGGTCATGCAGTAAGTGACAGATAATCAATTTTCCGGTTCAATCGCCTAAATATACCAACTGTGGAGAATATGTTCCTGAAAAGAACAGCCTGCTTTCTCAATATTTACACATCAAGGTATCGGAGCAATTCATCAGCACGTGATGACAAGTCGGTCTGTATAAGGTCGTACTTATTTTCGGTGATGGTATGGTAGCCGTGTCGCTGCAGGGATGAGGTGACAGCAGACGTATCAGTAAGGCTGAGCTTAATGGAAACGTGCAGCATGGATTCGTTTTCCCTCGACTTGCCCACTGTGAGACCAAGTATTTTAGCACCCTCGGTTTCAATTAAATGCACCAGTTCTGACAGGGTGAAATCACTTTGGTGCATTTCTACGGTAATAACAGATCCCTGAGTCGTGATATTGAGAAGTTCAGAGAATGCTTCCAGAACATATTTCTTTTCAATAATGCCCGTGTAGAGCTTCTCATCGTCAACAACAGGTAAAAGTCGAACTTCGTGCTGCAGCATCTTCCTGGCTACTTCAAAGATATGCTGTGTTTCAAAAACGTAGATAGGGGTGCTGAGTTCCAGCGTAGAGAGCGGAACGGATTCGTCACTCAGATCCACGATATCATTAAAGTTCACCTGACCCAGTATATCACCTGAATCCGGATCCACCACCGGTACTGCGGTTGTTTGCCACGCATCCATCTTGGCAAGCGCGGCTGAAACCGGCTTTTCGGGGTCAAGTGGGGTGAAATCGGTATTTAATAGTTCTTTTGCTAACACAGTATTCAGTCTTTCACAAGTTCAATGTCAGCCATCATACTTTCAAACCTCTCGCGGTCTGTTTTTGATATGGTGCCTTCTATTGTTACGCTGTTTCCTTCAAAATGTTCTCTGCTGATTATCGCCACATCGTGTAAAAAGGCCACTGCCTTATAATGCGACATTGGAACGTTGTATGCAAATTCCACATAATCTTCCTCAATAATGCCCTCCAAACGTTCCAGAAGCCTGTTCAGACCAATGCCCCTGTAAGCGGAAACAAATACAGCACCGGGGTATTCTTTTTTCAATTCAATCAATTTTTCAGGTTCGAGAAGGTCTATTTTGTTGAAAACAAGAATTTTCTTTTCGGAATTTGCATCCAGTTCGTCCAGTGTTCCTTCTACAACATCAATATAATCGTCAACCATTCTGCTCGAAGCGTCCACCACATGAAGAAGCACGTCAGACTCCCTTACCTCATCCAGTGTCGACTTGAAGCTCTCTATCAGGTTATGGGGAAGTTTTCGTATGAACCCCACCGTGTCGGACAACAGCAGCTCATGATTATCGAGCTCCAGGCGCCTGACCGTGGAGTCGAGGGTTGCAAAAAGCCGGTCTTCGGCCAATACCGACGTTTCTGTTAATGTATTCATCAAAGTTGACTTGCCCGCATTGGTATACCCCACAAGGGCAACACGGGTAATTTCTTCACGGCCTTTTCGCTGCGTGGTTCTCTGCCTGTCCAGCTTTTCCAGTTTTTCTTTCAATACGGATATTCTCTTTCCGATTAACCGGCGGTCCGTTTCTATCTGCGTTTCTCCGGGACCTTTGGTGCCTATACCTCCTTTCTGTCGTGAGAGGTGGGTCCAGAACCGTGTTAACCGTGGCAGAAGGTACTGTAACTGAGCCAGCTCAACCTGTGTTTTGGCAGCAGAGGTTTTTGCCCTGGAAGCAAAAATGTCCAGAATAAGGCCGCTTCGGTCAAGAACTTTTACACCTGTGGTCTTTTCAATGTTCCGTACCTGTGTCGGAGATAAGTCATCGTCAAAAATCAGAATATCGGCGCGTTTATCAGACGCGATGCTCTTTAGCTGATTCAGCTTACCTTTACCGACATATGTGGTTGGATCGGGATGAGGGCGATTCTGCAGTATTTTATCGACCGTTGCCGCACCGGCGGTATCTGCCAGTAAATCCAGCTCTTCAAGGTATTCGGATGCCAGCCATCGCGGGGTGTCCGGACCATAAATACCAACCAGGACAGCCCTCTCTTTCGTATTTGTGGGTTTTCGTAAATCTTCGAGCAAATCAGTGTATGTCTAAAACTGTATAATTAATCGAACGCTTTGATATCAAAAGAGGTGTCGGAAACTGACGTCATGGTCTTTCCGATTTTGAGCGTGACCAATTTGTCAAATTTGGCACTTTTTTTATCGGGCACGAATAGCTCGAGCCGTATAAGACGTGTTTGTTTCAGCGTCTCGCGCTGTCTCTCATGATAAATAAAAACATAATCAATCCCTTTTTCAGCCGGCTTTTCCACATAATCATCCACCTGATGCCAGGCAATGGTCTGTGAGGGATCGTTGATATTCTTGACAATTCCATGGTCTGTTATGTAGGCCTTGGACGAGAAATAACTCGACACAAACCAGCAGAGGCCCATCCAGCTGTAACTACCCATAATGGCATAATATGAGCTCATATCATGGTAAAGAACCCAGCCCCCAACGGTTGCCGCAGACAGCATAAAAAGTGTGGAAAAGAGCGGGTATCCGTATAATTTTCCACTTTTCCAGCTTAGACGCACATTTCTCAGCCGAACCGTATTCGCAAATGAATACGCGGCAAGAAACGTGGCTCCAAGGGTAAACAGAGCCAGCAGCAATACAAAAATACTGTATGTGTCAGTGGTTAAATTCATCCAATTGATTCAGCTTTAAGATGTCTCGATGCAAGTGATTCTGCCAATAATAATATAATTGCGGCTGTGATAAACCAAAACCAAATTTCCCGGCCAAAGGATGCATCCTCGAATGTACTTGCAATAGTATCGGAAAACCCAATGTTTTCTACAACATCAACATCAGCAAAACGGTTTCCGAATATTTCTTCGAACTCTTGTTCATCTAACGTTTGAAGTGATGATTCCATTGCATCCAGATTAATTGAGTGATATTGCCTGTTTTCCGGATTCCGCGTATCCACAACAATCCGGCCGGGTGACCACTCTTCACTGCTGTAGACGAGTATGGTGCCGCGGAACGTTTGTCTGATTTCCGGGATGATCTCATCACCATTCTTGAGTATCAGAACGGATTCAGGGTCGGCAGAACCGGGCAGCATGGCACGAAAGGGCCTTCCCAGCAGATGTACATTGGCTGCTGCCCCTTCCCCGCGGGCAAGATATTCTACGGAACGATAAAAGAACGGTGCAAAAAACGGTTTAACGGGAAAATTTGACCAGCCCGGATCGGTTCCAATTGCGGAAACAATCACTTTCCCGTTTCCTGAATTGATCTCACTCATTACAGATGCCCCGCTGCCGCTGCGCAGCACGGGCAGGGGCGCTAGGCGACCTTCCTGTTCCATTTCAAAATAGTAATAGAGCTCTGGCAGATTAAGGCGGATCTCTTCATTCTCTGCTGCATCAAACAAATCTTCAAGAAGAGGATGCCCTGATTCAGGAACTGAAAGCCTGTCAATACTTCTGAATGATCCGTAAGTGCCTACAATGCCCGTGTAGCTCCCTGCACCCAGAGCATTAAGCAGCTTGTTGTAATTATCAAGGTTGCCATCTGCAGAAGGCAGGAAAAGCATACCCGCACCCTGCTGAACATGGTCTATCAGAGCCGATGACAGATAATCAGGTATATTGCGAATACCGTCAAGTACAACAGCATCGTAATCATCCAGCTGTGAGATTTCAAGCTCGTCCGGTTCGTAAAAGCTGAGGCTGAAGCGGTCCGTATCCTCTGCCATTAATTCAAGAACCGGCGTGAGATAGGACCGTACTTCTGCATCTCTGCGGCTTCCTGACAGTACCAGAACATTTCTGGGCTGCGGTTTTTGTATTGTAAGATAGTACCGGTTGTCGAACGTTAGCTCATCCCCTTCTATGCGCAATTCAGCTTCAATAACCGTTTGATCCGGGTTGGGCAGTGTGAACAGATACTCTCCCGCTTCATTCCCACCCAGCGAAACCGGTTGCTGTACGATAAGATCATTACCGGCATATAGATTCAGAAAAAGATTGCTTACCTGTTGATCGCCATAATTTTGCACTACGGATCGCACCTGCAGCTCTCCGGGATCTGCCGATGACTCTTCTTCCACATCCACAGATGCAAAACCTGTATTTGAACCGGATTCAGAGCCAATTTTAATAATCCGGGCCCGGACAGACGCATCTGCTTCCTCCGTTGGATCATTTGCAAAATCCGCAAAGTGTCCGGTTCTTCCTGAAGTTACAAGAAAGAAAATTTTATTTGGTTCAGAAGCATTTTCCAGTCTGCTTTTAAGATTGTTGATACGCTCGTAGGTATATCCGCCCTTTACCACAGAAACAATATCCTGTATTTCAGCCCGGGCGCTGCCGCCCGTAAGAAAAGGTGAATTGAGCGATTCACCATGAGTTGTTTCCAGCAAAATTCTGTCGTTCTGATTGGCACGTTCTGCAATTTGCAGTGCTACCGATTTGGCCTGATCGATGAGCGGCCCGTTTCTGTCAACCTGCATCATGCCCGGGCTGTTATCAATCAGGATGCCAATCACACCGGGATCCTGGTCGCTGCCGGCAGCTGCACCCGCATTATCCGTTAAGACCGGGCGTGATATAGCGATTGCCAGCATCATGACTGCCAGCATTCGCAGAGTGAGAAGCAACCACCGCTTAATTTTTAATCGCTTTATCGCGGTGTTTTTCAAAGAGTCAAAAAAGGCAAGTGTGGAAAATCGAACCCTTTTCGGCTTCCTCAGGTTAAAAAGGTAGATTAAAAGAGGAATTGCAATTGCTGCGAGTGCCGTAAGAAACAGCGGATTTAAAAAGCTCATTACAGAAAAAGTTTTTACCTTGGCAGGCTGTTACCTGCAAGGAACAAAATTGCCCGGAAAGGTTAAGCTATGGTAATAACCCTTTCTGAACAAACATATTATCCTGTGTATCTGTGATTAGATCCCATCAACGGCTGCTGCCGGTTTTTTTCGTCTTTATTGTTTTGCTCCTGATTACGGGCTGCCGATCCGGCGACCCCGGACACTGGTCTGAATTTGTGCCGGGCGAAACACCTTTTCTTATTGTTCCGCAGGAAAATACCGGCCTTTCCGAAGCCCTATCCGCGAATTATATGCCTCTTTTTGACGATCTTACACCGTCTGCCGTACAGATGATATCTTCACTTACGGCTGAGAATCAATACCAGATTACTGTTAATGCACTGCTGCTGTATCCTGAAACTTCAAACAACTGGCAGCCTGTCTGGGTCACTACGCCGCGCGAGGCTGTAATGGAAGGACTTACCGGCAGGTATCAACAGCCTTTTAATCAAAATCGGTATCATTTCAACGGATATACCATTGAGAAGCTGCTGATTTCGGACAGAACCGTTTTTGCACTTGAGCTGAGCCCTTACCTCATTTTTTCAGAATCGAGCCTGAGCCTTGAAGCTATTCTAAGAACGCTGAACGGCCAGAACAGTGCTGTAAAGCTGGAAGCAGATCAGATTGAACCCGGCCGGTTTATTATAAATATGGAAAGTGTTGAACACTGGGTGCAACAGGTAGCCCAGGTTTCATACCGGCCCTACCTGTTAGATCTCTTTGACGGGGCAGGTCCGCTCTCTCTCTCTTTCAGTACACCGGAAGAAGAAGAAGGTGAATCGCTGAACTGGCAGCTTACAGGCGAGATGGTCGTCGACTCGATCGGCAGCACCCCGCTTCGTGCAATCAGTTCCATTTCTGAAGAATTTACACTCGACAGATACATCTCGGTTAACACATCGGGGTTCAGCATATTGAGACTGGAACCAAGGGCGGTCCCGATTACGGGTCTGGATGCCGCCAATGAAACAGACAGGTATATCCGGGATAACCCGGAAATATGGAGCCTGATCGCATCTCAGCTTGAAAGTGAACTCGCATTTGCCACATTTGCCGAGTCGGGAGCTTCAAGCAGCAGCGAGTACATGTTTTACCGTAAAACTTCCGGCAATGCCAGTATCCGCGATGCACTGAACAGGCTCGAGCAGGAAGGGCTCGCAGTTCGTGACGGCAACACATACCAGGTAAACAGCCGCTGGCTTTCCATTCTGTTCGGTTCAGAATTGAGTGCAATGAGCGATTTTTACGTCACACTTTACCGTGATGTGGCGGCGCTTTCTCTTCGCAAAGGTCTTTCTCAAAGCGTTATACCTGATGCGCAGAGGCGACGGGTGGTGTATTATGATGACGACTACATTGAAATCCGGGAGGCCCTGCCCGATAACCTCAGCTTTGTTTTTTATCTCAACACCCCCCGCTTTATCAGGTACATACAACCCTGGCTGAATCCACAGCACAATATCAATACTCTTCTTTCCGAATTGGACCAATTTGTAATCAGCGGAGAGCGCTCGTCAACCGAACAACCACTGAGCGTTACGTTCAGCTCATTCGAGTTACAGGATTCTGAGCAGCCGTACCGTGAAAACTGGATCTTTCCGCTTCAGGGTTCTGAACTTACCGGTAAACCTGTATTGGCAAATATTACAGCCGGTGAGCGTAATGAGATTGTATTCTCCACACTCGACGGCCAAGTGATTGCACTTGCAGCCGATGGTACGTCTGTACTGGAAGTATCGACGGGCGGAGACGAACCGACAGGTTCACCTGTTGTGTACGACTGGTATGGAAATAATCAGCGGGTGGTTATGCAGGCAGCCGGGAACCGGATTTATGCCTGGAATTCAAACGGCAACCTGCTGCCCAACTTTCCCGTGTCGCTGGCTGAAAACATTACAACGCCACTTACGGTGATGGATGTGACGCGTAACGGCGTGGCAGAGATCATTGTGGGTACATCCGACAGGAGGATACATATTCTGAACAGCCGCGGAGCGCCTCTTGAAGGGTGGCCTCAAAGCACCAATACCGTTGTTAACGGATCGCCTTTGATTACCGAAATTGAGGATGAATGGTCGCTGTTTACATTTGCAGAAAATACACTGCACGCATGGAACATCAACAGTGCCCGCCGCCAGGGATTTCCCGTCTTTCTGCCAACGCAAATGGCCGGAAATCCTGCCCGGTACAACAATACCATTTTAGGTTCGGGGCTTGACGGAAACCTGTATAGTGTTGGATTGCAGCCGTTCTTTTCCGATTCACTTGCCTCTTCTCACAATACGGATTCACTGCAGGTACAGTCTGTTCAAATAACGAACAGCAGCCTCAACTCCACACCTCAGGTTCACAGTATTTTACTCAGGGATGAAGAAGAGGGATTTATCCGTGAAGATCTGATTCTTGTTCAATCTGCAAATGGGTCCTTGTTTCTGTATAACAGTGAAGGTGTGTTGAGGTTTACCGCATCCATGGCACAGCCGGCCTCATCTTCAACTCCCCCCATGATATCCGACCTGGATATGAACGGCAGACAGGACCTGGTTGCAGTGGCAGATTTTGGAAGAATGTATGCCTGGGACCTGCTAAGCGGCGAAAGGTTGTTCGACCTCCCCACAACTGGAATGAGCCATATAGTAATCAGCGACATATCAGAGGATGGTCAGCACGAATTAATAGCAGAAACAAGGGATGGACTGCGCAGCTGGACCATCATACAGACCCGGCGGGAGAGTATGCTTGAATCTTCTACTGCGGCCGAAGAGGAGAATGAGTAAAAATACACGCCGATTTTGAGTGGCTTGATTGATCCGGCATACACCGGGTTACATGATATCGGCCAGCGCAGTTCCCAGGTCATCATACTCAAACTCGAATCCGCTTTTTTGCAATACTTTGGGCTGCACACGCAAGCTGCCTGTAACAGGAACGGCTGCTTCTCCGAGCACAATATCGAGTACAAACTCAGGTACTCTGAAAAATGATGGCCTATTCATTACATCGCCCAGAGTGTCGGCAAATTCATCCATGGTAACCGGTTCGGGTGAGCACGCATTGAGAGCCCCTTCAAGCTCTTCATTTTCCATGGCATAAATCAGAATATGACAAAGATCTTCCATGTGTATCCAAGGCATGTATTGATCTCCGGATCCTACAGGGCCTCCGACAAAAAGTTTAAAAGGCAGTCTCATCTTATCTATCACTCCGCCATTCTTTTCGAGTACAATACCAAACCTTGCAATTACTACCCTCACGCCCAGATCGGATGCAAGTTCGGCTTCTTTTTCCCAGTCAATGCAAAGGTTGGCAAGAAAATCATCACCCGGCTCACTCTCCTCCGTAATTACGTCGTCACCTGAATCTTTGTAATAGTTAACTCCCGATGTTGAGATAAAAACTTCCGGCTTCGATACAGATGCCCTGATCGCATCTACCAGCTTGCGCGTAGTCAGAATTCTGCTGTTATACAGCTTCTCCTTAACCTCGGGTGTCCAGCGCTGTCCGAACAGATTTTCACCTGCCATATTAATGACCACATCAATCGAACCCATAACGGATGTAAGATCATCCCAGGGTATAAATTTCTGATTTTTCGCTTCCTCGTTTTTGTGGGCTTCGGGCGAGCGTGTAACTATGGTGATATAGTGCCCGTCTCTCATTAGAATTTCACTCAAATGAGTACCAATAAATCCGGTTCCCCCGGTGATAAGAATTTGTTTTGAGTCCATGTCTGATTGTTTATTCCCGGTTCGTTGTGATCAAATATCCTAACAAGTGCCCGAACTCTCGTGTCCGCGTAACCGTCCCGCGAGATCTTAACACCCTGTTCTAAGAACAGATTGTGCAGAATAATCAGTCCGGCAGTCAGTGCATAAACATCCTGTACAGAAAGTAAACAAAAGGAGCGCTCAGAATCAGTGAATCAAACCGATCGAAGAGGCCACCGTGCCCCGGAAGCAGCGACGACGAGTCTTTTACATCTGCAATGCGTTTCAGCCTGCTGGCCGTTACGTCACCCAAGGGTCCCATTGTACTTACAATGATGATGGCCGGGATGGCGGCTACAGCCGCTACTGGAAACGTATCTGATATGAACCACGTAATTGTGAAGCCAAGTGCCGCACCCAAAAAACCGAAAGCAAATCCTTCCCAGGTTTTATTGGGACTACTAACCGGTGCAAGCTTGTTTTTGCCAAATTTTCTCCCTCCGAAGTACGCCAGCATGTCATTTCCCCAAATCATCAGAAGCAGTGACAATGTTAGCCAGAAGCCCTCCGTATTCGTGCCCAGCTGACGAAGTTCAATCAGCATATAAAAGCCAAAGGGTGCGTACACCCCGGTTAATAACGTTGAAAACCAGCGCCGTGCCCACTCATCTTTTTTGCTGATCCATGCCCATAACGTTGCCGCAATCACCATACCGGCGGCAGGATACAATATCCATGGCGGCAACAGTTCACCCCTCCAGATCATCAGGGTAATTATCAGGGAGATCGGAAAAAGATCGGAATAGGGAGTTCGCTGTGTAAGCCTGTGCACCTCCCAGACCGTCAGCAGTGCAATGGCAAAAATCAGAGTCTGAAATGCGTTTCCGCCAAGCCATGTAATCCACAGGAAGAAAGCTGCAGCCGGGACGGCAAAGAGTATGCGCTTGGTCAGCTCACTCACGGTGTACCCCGATCCTCTATACCGGGATCCGATTCGCCGCTATCCTCACCCGGCACATCTTCGTCCATGTCGATCGATTCATCAAGCTCCTCAAGTGCACGCCGTGCTTTTTTTTCAAACTCTTTCGGAACGTAAAGGTAAACCATCGACATTTCACCGAAATTGAGACTGTAGGAGCTGTCTCTTTTTGATAAAATATTGGAGGGTATTTTCAGGTTCGATAAATAACTCCTGGCCAGTTCCACTTCGTACTCCGTACCCCTTTCAAGTACGCAAACCCAGTTATCAATCTTATCCGGTTTGGAATCTCTGAACATATCTTTTCTATCCGCTCTTTTCAGTTGACATGCGAAGCATATATCGTATCAGAACCACCGATAGAATAATGCTGATCACAAGTGACCATATCGGAGGAAGTGATTCCGCACTCATCTCGGCGAATGCCAGTTCCGGGTAGGTAGAACCCAAAAGAACCGCCGCCCCGTTATTGATAAAATGAGCCAGTACCGCAGGCCATATCGAACCGCTAAGCCACGTCATCAGCGCCAGCACAACGCCGATCATTGCCAGAGGGAAAAGGTTGGGCAGCTGCAGATGGAACATTCCGAAAAGAAATCCTGAAACAACAATGCCTGCAATAATACCCCAGCTTCTCTCCAGTGCACGCATTATGTATCCTCTGAACATGATCTCTTCACAGAAAGCGGGTACAACCGCAACATTGAACAGACCAAACAGAAGTATGCCCTCCTGCGTCAGAAATTTTTCGATAATTTCATATTGTGAGATCTGCATATCGAGCATACTTTCAGGCATCGGAATGAGCGAGTTCAGATATCCCAGATAGATAATGGCGGGTTGTATGGCCACAATCAGCAGGGAGCCCAGCCCAAGGTAAAGAGGTGTTTTTTCCGTCCAGGATAGCCTCAGAAAATGCCCGGATTGCTCATTGCCAAGATGGAGCCGGACAATCAGGAACGTGGCAAGGCCGATAATCAGAATCTGGCCGGTGGAATTGCCAATAAAAAGCAGGTCCAGCCGCGACATGAGCAGAGTCTGAACATCCGATGTGTCAACCGACTGAAGGTCGCCCGACACAAGCAGTAGTCCCACAAGCACGAAACCGGCTATGGCCTGAAACAAAACCCACGCTAAAACCAGCCATATTCCTGCTATGGCCCAGTCGGCAAACCCGTTCTTTTCGGCCCACGAACGGACCGAGTCCATCGATGACGGTTCTTCAAATTGATTCATCATAAAAGAGTGCTTAAAACGACTCGTCCTCCTTCTTGCCAAATATTTTGGCACCGATCATTCCGGATATGAGATTCAATAAACCGGTAACGGGAATACCCCAAAAGAGCTGCTGCGTTAGTGATTGTGAGGAACGAACGCTTTCTGCCATAGTGTCGATCATGTCGTCCCGGGTGGATGAAGGCATGTCCATGGCCTCCACGTTGGCAATTGCAGCCTCCACCAGTTTATCGGTGTATTCCGGATCAATAAACGTCCACACTTCATTGAGCACCACTGACACGAGTACAATTACTGCGCCGGTTAAAAAACCGACCAAGGCACCCTGACCAAGCTTGATAAAAGGCGACACCTCCTTGGTGTAGTGCCAGACCGCTATTGCGCCGGCCACACATGTTATCAGACAGATAACAACACCGCTGAACATCATGGGAGAAAAGATCGCTCCAGACGGTTCTGCATTTATCTGTCTGTAGCCAAAAAACAGTGACAGAGCAAAACTGATAATGCTGAATATTGCACCTACCAGCACAATCGATTGCCAATAGTCTGAAAAGCCGTTTGCCGGATTTTGGTCTTGACCTGCATCTACATTTGTTTCTTCCATGGTTAATTGCGTTATGTTGGTGGTTGTGTATAAAACATGCTGGCGATATTCAGCGGTCCTGAAAAACCTAAAATAAATCCCAGTAAAAATCTTGATTCATTTGTATTGGTCCACCAGCCGGATAAATTCCCCAAATAGTCAATTATTTGAATAACTACGGCTATGATCAACAATCTAAACAGCCATTTGCTGTTCCGCATATCCGAAGACAGCAAAGTAATTGTAATCCACCCGCCCAAAAGACCCGTAAATATTCCAAAACATCTTGAATTTACAGCCATGGGCATTTCATTCAAAAAAAAGGTGCGTTCCGGTATCTGGTGGCAGATTCCGTAAAAAAGCCTTTCAGTCCAGTGGAATCCGATACTGCTGTCACCACCCCACATTCCTTTTCCCAATGCAGCCAGCACAAGCGCAATCAGGGATACAAGTAATCCAACATAGAGTCCCTTATTGATCATTGCTGAGGCAGTAAGTCTTTCTTTCAGGTTTCTACCTGTTCAAAACGTGCGTTTTGAACAATTTCCCTCTCCGGACAACTGAATGTCCTGTTTTATTACGAATATGCACATCAGAGGTTACAGACGCCCGGGCTGTTTGAACCCATTCAGCCATTTCTCAGATTCTGCGGGCGGGGTTTTCTTCAACGGATGGATTCAGGATGTTTTGCCTGCCGTTTCCCAAACACCCATAGATGAATATTTATCAATTCTGTGATCAACCAATTTATCAGGTTTCATCTTTGCAAGCTTTTTAAGGCTTTTCAGAATTTGTTTCTTGACAGCATCTGCAGATGCCCTGTGATCGCGATGAGCACCGCCCAGCGGTTCCGGAATGATGCCGTCTATAATCTTGAGCTCCAGCAGATCTTTTGCCGTCAGCTTCAGTGCCGAGGCAGCCTGCTCTTTATACTCCCACGTTTTCCACAAAATAGAGGAGCATGATTCGGGCGCGATCACCGAATACCATGTATTTTCCATCATATACACATCATTACCCATGCCTATTCCGATAGCGCCGCCACTGGCCCCTTCGCCGATAACAACGGTTATGATCGGCACTTCAAGTACGGCCATTAACTTCAGGTTTCTGGCAATGGCCTCTGCCTGACCGCGCTCTTCCGCTTCCAGACCGGGATAGGCACCGGGAGTATCAAGCAGCGTTAAAACGGGTAGATTAAATTTTTCAGCCATTTCCATGAGGCGGTGCGCCTTTCGGTACCCCTCAGGATTGGCCATACCAAAATTTCTGTATTGCCTGCTTTTGGTGTCCCTGCCTTTTTGATGGCCGATAACCATTACAGACTGCCCATCAATTGTAGCCAGTCCGCCGACCATCGCCTTGTCGTCGGCATGATAGCGGTCTCCGTACAGTTCGATAAAATCATCGCACATCAGTTCGATATAATCGAGCGTGTAAGGGCGCTCCGGATGCCTTGCCAGCTGCACGCGCTGCCATCTTGTGAGGTTTGAGAAGATGGATTCACGAAGCTGATCCGCCTTTTTTCGCAGCCTTTCTATTTCCGGCTTTAAAACGTCATCACCTACGGAGAGCTCGTTAAGTTCATCAATTTTTTTCTCCAGGTCGGCAATCGGCTGTTCAAAATCGAGGTATTGCATATGAAGTTCTTGGTTTCCGTTGATTTTTTAATATAACAACATTCTTCGGTGCTCTGCAGATGATTTCTGCTATTCGGAGATTTCCATCCGCTCCGCAAAATAATCGCAAAAATCACGCATGTCGCCGCTGATCCGGGGGTCGTTGATCGATTTTTCCAGGGTATCGGCCATGGTTACCAGTGTTTGATGGAAAAAAATCTTCATCTCATCCACCGTCATTTTCTTTGTCCACAGGTCGAGTCGCAGGGTGTCTTTGCGTTCATGGTCCCACAAAGAGAGCAGCATTGCCCTGCAGGTGGCTTCATCATACCCTTCCAGGTCGGTAGCAGACCAGACAATGTTTTCGGGCACATTATTTTCGTCCAGCTCTACTTCAATATTTATTTTCTTGTTCTGATTAGTCATACGTATGTGTTGGTTTGCAATTGGTTCGAAGCGCGTCAAGTACTTCCTGAAAGTCGGCTGGCAATGTGGAGTCAAACGTCACCTTTTCGCCGGTACCGGGGTGCACAAAGCCCAGCGTCTTGGCATGCAGTGCCTGCCGGTTCAGCAAAGAGAATAAATTTTTAAACATTGATTTTCTGGAACCTGTGCCGGGACCGTACCGGATGGAATTTCCGCCATAGGTGGGATCACCAAATACATAATAGCCTTCGTGCTGCATATGAACCCTGATCTGGTGAGTTCGTCCCGTTTCCAGGCTGATCTCCACCAGGGCCAGATGATCGAACTGCTCAAGTTTTTTAAAATGAGTTACGGCTTTCTTGCCGCGGCCCTCTTCCACCACCGTCATTATTTTCCGGTCCCTTGGAGAGCGGCCGATATTACCCGTAATGGTTCCTTCTTCCGGCGGGTTTCCCCAAACGATTGCCCAATAGGTACGGTCGACGGTTTTATTTGAAAATTGGCTCGCCAGCTTTTGATGGGTCTCCTCATCCTTTGCAACTACAAGAAGTCCGCTTGTATCCTTATCGAGCCGATGGACGATGCCGGGCCTGAGGGTTTTCTGATCTGCTTTCGACAGGTTTTTTCCGGTATGATAAAGCAAGCCGTTCACCAGGGTTCCGGTCCAGTTTCCGTAAGCCGGATGGACCACCATGTCCGCATCTTTATTCACGATCAGCAAATAATCGTCTTCATAAACAATATCCAGAGGCACAGGCTCCGGCTGTGCTTTGGGAGGCGGCGGTTTTGGAAGACTGATTTCAATTGTATCACCCGGCTGCATGATATACGATGACTTTTCATGCTTACCGTTTACAAGTACATATCCGTCCTTAATTGCTTTTTGAACCTTGTTTCGTGTTGCATTTTGAACGAAGGATGTGATGTATTTATCCAGTCGCACATCACTGTGCTGACCGTCGGGCACTTCAAGTAAATATTCTGTTTTATTCTGATTTTCTTTTTCTACCAGCATAGACGCTTATGATACAAAATATCTCAGTTTCATTCGTTTCGAGGGCTCAATTCAAAAAAATGAAAAAATTCTGTAAGGGATCGCTCTTTTTCGGTTCATACATATAAAGGAGAACACGAATTTAACTTTCAAGACAGGTTTACACTTAAAGCCAGAGTGAGAAAACAAGGAATCAAGGGGATACATGAAGATATCAAGGGATGAGCAAGCCGCGGGCAATCATTGTATTGTTCGCGGTTTTCTATTTTGACGCCGATACCTTCTGGCGAAGACTGATATCCGTTTCAAAGAGTTCATACTCCCGTATTAGCTCAACCCGCATGGTATCTCCCACCTCAAAATCCCTGAGAAGAGCCCAAGCGTGCATTTCACTGACTACTCTCTCTTCCCCAATCTTGACAATTACATCACCCGGCATGATACCGCTATCAAATGCGGGCCCTCCCCTGTTCACGCCTGTAACCAGGAGTCCATGTACATAGGGAAGACGGTACCTGTAAATGAGCTGTTCGGTCATGGACGTAAATTCCATACCCGGATCATAATCAAGCATCACCACACCGGTTGTCAGCAGCTGGTTGATAATGCGCTCTATCCGGTTGCTTGGTATGGCAAAGCTGAGCCCAACAAACCCTGCGCTTGTCCCACCCGTATAGATAAATGTGTTCATGCCGATAATATCTCCGCTGCTGTTCAGCAGAGGGCCGCCTGAGTTGCCCCTGTTGATCGCCGCATCGGTCTGGATCATGTCGATATACACCCTGGGGTTGTTGGGATCGGGCCTGAAATCCCTGTTTGTAGCGCTGATTACCCCAACGGTTACTGTTGGATTTCCGTCATCGAACAGCCCGAACGGATTGCCGAGCGCAATGGCCCATTCACCAACAATCACTTCATCCGAATCGGCAAACTCCGTATAGGGCATCGGTTCTTCCGTCTCAATGCGGATCAGGGCGATATCCGTAAGCTCATCTACCCCGATAAGCTCTGCAGGATACGTTTTACCGTCTATGGTCGAAACCATGATTTCAGAAGGGTTTGTACCAACCACATGCTGGTTGGTTACGATCAGTCCGTCTTCGCTGATCAGGAAACCGGACCCCATGCTTGAGTTCTCGCGCGGCATCTGGCCCCCAAAAAAGTAGCGGAAAAATTCATCCTGCGGATTCAGCTGCCGCACAGGCTCGGTAGCCATAATACTGACAACGGATGCGCTCGCGCTTTCAACAGCATTGGTGATGGCGTTACGGCGGCTGTTCTCAATCGAATTGCTAAACTCCCTGGATTCCACTTCCGGATCCGAAGAGATCCCGTTGTCCGACTGATCGATGTTTACTGCAGAGAACGGGAGGTTTCCGGATGCATCTTCCGTCCCGCTTTCAGCTGTACCGCTCCCGGTTTCTTCTGCTCCGCAGCCATAGAGCAATAGCGGTATCAAAAGAATGGTCCCAATAAGGACTCTTTGAAAATGTTCAGGATTCAGCAGGTGTTTCACTTTTTTCTATCAGTTTTTTACCGAATTCAATGGTATCGCGGATTGCTTTCTGCAATGGACCTTCATGCCAGGCTCCCGCAGCTTTTTTGTGGCCGCCTCCGCCGAGTTTGCGCGCCCATACATTTACGTCGACCGCGCTTCTGGAGCGCAAACTCATTTTGATACCCTCATCCTTAAGGTCTTTGAACAGGATGGCAACCTTGACACCGGTAATACTGAGCGGATAACTCACAAAACCGTCCGTGTCTACGTTGGATGTTCCTGTTTCATGAAGCATTTGCTGAGTAACGTGCATCACTGCCACTTGATTATCCAGAAACATTTCAATGGTACCCAATGCCCGGCTCAACAGCTTATACTGGTTGATTGTGCGGTTGGAGTAAATTTTTTCAATAACCTCATTGGGTTTAAAGTCCCCTCTTCGAAGCAGGTCAGCCACTATTTCGACTGTCTCCGGGGTCACACTGTCAAAGTGAAGAGAACCTGTATCGGTAATAATTCCGGTATAGAGAGCTTTGGCCGTAACTTCATCAATTAAACCGATTCCTGATTCCTCATAGAGCCGGTAGATCAGTTCACATGTTGAGGATGCTTCCGGTACCGAAACCGCCTCAATGAAAACATCCTCCGGATCCGGATGGTGATCGATCATAAACATTGGCAGGGCCAGTGAATTATTAAGGTTGCCGATAACACCGAACCTGGAGGGCATATTCCCGTCAACCATGATCAGTGCATCCAAACTTCTCACTTTCTCCTCATCCGGTTTTTCAATCGGATAGAATTCAGCCAGCCAGGTCATGTTCGGGGGTACGTCATCGTCATTAAACGCATGTGCAGTCCACCCGTTGGCCTCCAGCCAGCGACAAAGCGCCACCTGCGATCCGATACAGTCTCCATCGGGCCTTACATGAGAAAAAACCCCAATTGATTTGTAATTTTGGAGCGAGTTAATGAATTCTTTAAACATATATTCTGTATGATTCTGACGTATACCTAACGATACGATGAATTGTTGAAGATGACCGTTTTGTTATCGCTTCGCAAGAAAAATAAAAGGTAAGAAATCAACCTGTGACGAACCCGCTTAATCCTGTTCTATTATGAATGCCGTGATTCTATGCGACGGTACGCCGCCCGCTGCTGATGTACTGAACCGCTTCCTCGACAATGCCTTTCTCTTTATTGCAGCTGATGGCGGAGCTCTCACCGCACGTTCCATGGGGCTTCATCCGGATGTCATTATTGGTGATTTTGACAGTTTCATACCCAACGGGGATGAGCCGGGCGAAATCATCACAGATCCTGATCAGGAAACCAACGATCTTGAAAAAGCCCTCGCCTATGCAATTGGTAAAGGTGCGGTTTCCGCCACCGTATTTGGCGCCACCGGCAAAAGGCTCGACCACACGCTGAAAAACCTTTCCGTACTGAAGCAATTCGACCACAAATTTGAGAGCCTCACCTTCAGAGACCGCTATGCCGATATTTTCCTGGTCCATTCACCCTATCAGGCCGAGCTGCCCATTCATACATCCGTATCGCTCTTTCCGCTCTCGGGCAGGGTTACCGGTATTACCACCCGGGGGTTCAGATACCCTCTCAACAATGAAGATCTTGAGAACGGCATACGTGATGGCACGTCAAATGAAACCATCAAAAACAGAGTCGAAATTGAATTCGAAAAGGGAGACCTTCTGATGTTCATCAATCATAAAACCGAAGAAGCGTGACGGCTGAATTTTCCACATTAGACTGGCTTATTGTTTCCGCCTATTTTCTGTTTCTGATCTGGCTGAGCTGGAAAAAAGGGTGGCAGTCCGACACAGAGGAAGACTTTCTTCTGAGTGGCAGAAAGGTTACCCTCCCGGCATTCGTGGCAACGCTTGTTTCGACGTGGTACGGCGGTATATTGGGCGTTGGGGAGTGGAGCTATCAATTCGGAATCTCTCAATGGCTCATATTGGGAGCCCCGTTTTACCTTTTTTCTGCACTTTTTGCTGTATTTCTGGCCGGTAAGATCCGGCTCAACAAAGCCCTCACCATACCCGAGGCAATCAGCAACCGTTACAGCAAACGGGCCGGTAGGCTCAGTGCCCTTCCCATATTCATCCTTGTGAGTCCGGCACCCTATATTCTCATGCTCGGGCTGCTTTTCCAGTTTCTGGCAGGGGGTGACGCTCCCTTTCTCTTTTATGCCTCACTGGTGGCGCTGTTTTCTGTGCTTTACATTACCGTTGGGGGATTTGGTGCCGTTATTCGTACCGATATGCTCCAGGTTATCCTGATGTTTGCCGGGTTTCTTGTCCTCCTTTTTTTCGCAGCAGGCGAATTTGGCGGGATTGGCCGCGTTTGGAGCGGTGTGTCGGATATTCACCGGGATCTTACCGGGGGCAACACCATTCAATATATCATTGTCTGGTTTTTCATCGCACTATGGACATTTGTGGATCCCAGTTTTCATCAGCGCGCTGCGGCTGCAGAATCTCCCGAAACGGCCAAAAAGGGAATCTTTGTATCGATAGCCTTCTGGATCGCTTTTGATTTTTTGACGGCTTTTTCCGGGCTCTATGCATTTGCCATCCTGGGACCCGGACTTGATCAGCCGGTCATGGCCTATCCGCTTCTGGCCGATCAGATTTTACCCCTCGGGTTCAAAGGGCTCTTTTTTATCTCTTTGCTCGCCACCATTATGTCGACGCTCGACAGCTACCTCTTTATTTCAGGTCAGACTCTCGGACGCGACTATCTGGCCGCCTATTTTCCCCGTACCCGGCCCACGCTGCTGACCCGAATCAGTATCCTGATTTCGGCCCTGCTGGGTATTCTGCTCATTATTATCTATCCGAGCGTAATCGATCTGTGGTATGTGATCGGTTCCGTCTTTATTCCGGGGCTCCTCATACCCGTTCTTGGGATATACCTGAAACCGTTTGCCATCCGGCCCGGATTTGTTTTTCTCTCCATCATCGGATGTACCGCCGTCTCTCTTTTCTGGCTTGTGCTGGGCACCCTCTATCCTTCAGAGGCGGGAGGTTACGCATATCTGGGAATGGAACCCTTCTATCCGGGACTTTTTACCGCTGTTCTGCTCTGGCTGTTCGGACGTGAATCAGCCTGACACAATGAATGAGCCATTATATACAGAATCAGCTGCACATCATTTCAGGAATGCACAGATGGCGGAAATACCTTCATCATTCGAAAGACGAGATGCAAGTCGAACGGGTTCATCTTCAACCCGATGCAGGTAAAGGTTTAACTCATGGGAGGTGCCGGCTGTATATTCGATGCACGGCGAACTTCAGACGGCAAGTACCGGCCCACTCTGAATGAAATGAGACGGGTGTGCCAACACTCCTATAACGGTGCGGAGGTGCTATTTCCAGGCTCCCAATATCAGGCCCATCAGCGTAAAAACCACCGACCAGTACGCTCCGTTTATAACCATATATTTCCATGATTTCCTTTCATACAGACTGTTTACGGCCAGTGCAAGCGCCACCCAGGTGAACCCTGTGAGAAATCCGTAAAAAGCCCCCATCTGCATATCTATTGAAGGATCATTCAGGAACATTGCCAGGCTGTACGCCATAACCAGGATAAAAATGAACGCAAGGCCGAATATTTTAGCCATATTGGCATTTTCAATTTCTTCGTTGGTCAGACCGGTTTCCTTCATCCAGGCCTTACCAAACAGTGCCGGAGAATACCAAAGGCCGCCAATCAGAAATGCTGAAAGTGCTGAAACAATAACAGCCCAAATGTTTACATCTGTACCTTCCATAACTCACCCCTCTATTTGATTGTAGGATTTTATTCTGCCCCTTTAGCCCCATATACGGCTGGCATTTATCACACGGGGATTTTCAAATGAACAAAAAAAAGATGTGCAAAACAAGCTTAAGTACTTGCGCCTGAATGGGTTCAGGTACTCTTAAGTATGTGGCTAAGGTTCAGTTTATGGATAGGAATGAGGTATTTATTTGAAAAAACGTCTTTTTGAATACCCAGGAGGCCGGTACCCCTGAAATCCACTACACAGTAATTTTCTTCAGCTTTCACAACTTCCCCGATCCCGTAATATTCGGGGGAGGGACCATAATAGACCAGGTCTCCCAGTTGAATGCTATTTACTGAACGTCTGTGAAACGGGTAAATAACCGGCAAAAGGTCGAGCCTGTATGATAGTCGTCGTTTTTTTGCTTCCATGGTGCTCTAGCCGACAATTGTAATCATGCGCTTTTCCGGGGCTATGGTTGTAATATGTACTGTCTGTGCATCTTCCGGGAGTATATCCCGCACCCTTTCAGGCCATTCAACGATGCAAACGCCGGTACCATATAAATATTCTTCTGTGCCAATTTCAAGTGCTTCTTCAATGTTTTCAATCCGGTAAAAATCAAAATGATACACCGCAAGTGAGCCGATATACTCATTAATTATCGTAAAAGTCGGAGAGCTGACCACTTCGGAACTTAAACCGAACCGTCGCACAAAGCCTTTTACAAAGTGTGTTTTTCCCGCGCCAAGATCTCCCTCCAGCAGGATCACATCACCCGGGCTCACCGTTTCAGCAAATTCTTCTGCAATCCGCAATGTTTCCGATACGCTATGGCTGATGAAATCCTGAGTCATACGATTACAGTCTCGGTTTCAGCAAAGCAACGGGCAGAATCATCTCCTCCATCGATGCTCCCCCATGCTGAAACGTATCGCGATACCTGTTTTGAAATTTATTGTAGTTATTCGGGTATACGAAAAAGTAATCCTCCTTGGCAAAAATGTAGCTGTTGGCGGGAGCGTTTACTGGAAGCAGGTACTCTTCCGGCCTGCGGATATATATGGCCGCACTCTCTTCCGCTTTCAGGTTTCGGCCGTATTTGTACCGCAGGTTTGTCGCCGCATCCCGGTCACCGAATACTTTAGTATCCCGAAGCGACCGAACCGATCCGTGGTCGCTTGTTACAACAACCGATACCTTTTCATTTGCCAGTTCACGAAAAATGCGGAGCAGCGAAGAGTGCTGGAACCAGGTTTCGGTGAGTGATCTGAACGCGGCTTCATCGGGTGCCAGCTGTTTCAGTACTTCCGAATCGGACCGGCTGTGAACCAGCGTATCCACAAAGTTATAAACGATTGCAGTGAAGGGCGACTGTGTATAATTCCTGATTTTATCCGCTATTCTTCCACCCTCTTCCGGCTGTATAATTTTCTCATATTTCACCTGGGCCGGAAGATGATTCCGTTCCATGTTTCGCATCACCAGCTCCTCTTCGTGCCGGTTCAGTGAAGTTTCATCCTGGCCCATCTCCCACAACCGGGGATATCTTTGCTCTATCTGAAGTGGATAGAGCCCTGAAAAGATGGCATTTCTTGAAAAGGGTGTCGCCGTGGGAAGTATGGAATAATAAAAATCGGTGGATATGGTATAATAGTCGGACAAAAGCCTCTGAAACAGTATCCACTGATCGTATCGCATGCAGTCAATCAGGATAAATACGACGGTTTCACCCTTTCTCAGCAGCGGAAAAACTTTTTTCTTCAGCAGTCCGGGACTTAACACGGGTTTGTCATCGTCATTATGAAGCCAGCCCTTGTACTCCTGTTCTACAAATTTTCCAAATACCTGATTGGCCTGCTGAAACTGGTCGTGAAGCACCTGCTGGAGAGCCTCATCCCCCGACTCCAGGTTCATTTCCCAGTGCGTTAATTTCTTGTAGATATCGATCCATCCCTCCCAGTCAGTCTCTTCACTGAAGCGGGCCGATAGTTCATTGAAGTTTCTGAGGTATGACTGGGCCGTTTTTTCATTCAGGATGCGCTGCTTGTCGAGTATGCGCTTGGTTGTAAGCAGAATCTGGTTGGGGTTAACCGGCTTGATCAGATAATCGGATATTTTATTGCCGATTGCGTCTTCCATAATAGATTCTTCTTCACTCTTGGTGATCATCACAACAGGAAGCGATGGCTCCAGACCCTGTATTTTTTCAAGTGTTGCAATTCCATCCATTCCCGGCATCTGTTCGTCCAGAAATACAATATCGTACGACTGTTTCCGAATCAGAGATACAGCATCCTCACCATTGGTAACAGGCGTTACCTGGAATCCCTTGTTTTCGAGAAATATGATATGGGCCTTCAGCTGATCGATTTCGTCATCAGCCCACAGTATTTTTGTTGACATCAGGATAGATTGGAATTCTAAATCCCTTTAAAATACAGAAGCTTTTTGCGGATCGAAACGGTTTCCTTCTCATTTTTAGCCGCTTTGCTGCTTTTGATAGACGTAACAGACTCAGAGAATCCGCTGCTTGCCTGCCCCACATATGTTTACAGCCCATAAAATCTCTCACTCACTCTCATTATCTTCCGGATTAACAAGTACTATGTAGGGCCGCAGCTTTTCCAGGCGTTTTTCCCCAATTCCCCTTATTTCCAGCAACTGTTCGATACGGACAAAGCGACCGTTTTCCCGCCTCCATTCTACAATCCTGTCCGCATAGGCCGGACCGATACCCGGCAGACGCATCAGCTCCTCCGCCGTTGCCGTATTGATATTAATTTTCTCAGGATCCGAACGTGCCGGCTCAGCTGCCAACTCATCCATCCCGTCTACAATTTGGGCCGGATGAAGACGACTTTCCTGTACCGACGCTGATATGGATCCGGATTCGGGTTCCGGTGAGTAGCGTGCAAGAATGGCGTTCCGCTCCGCCTCCCGCTGGGCACTCTTTTGACTGAACATCTGCTCCAGTTCAGCATAATGTTCGGGATTTGCATTGAATGCGGGTTCCCTCAGATGATAAGCGGCTGAAAGAAGTACAGTAATAATCAGTAGTGCAATTACAGCTATACGTTCGCTCCTGGAGATCTCAAGGCGTTCAGCCAGAAAAAAAAGGTATCGTCTCATCCTTACTCCTGATTATTTGCAGATTGTATTCTTGGCAGCGATTTTGAACAATTCCCTTATCTTTATGAACCCAAAATTCTCAATTCCTTACAGATAAAAACGCAGATGGCGGAAAATATTTTTGAATATGAAGGTGCAAACTGTTGGTGGGACGTGACTGGAAGCGGGAAACCGCTGCTCCTATTACACGGGTGGGGCAGTAACTCGCAGCTCATGAAACCACTTGCTGAGTCCCTCAGCAGCGTCAGAACCTGCTATCTCATTGACCTGCCGGGTTTCGGTAATTCTTCCGAACCTCCTGAAGCATGGAGTGTGGACCGGTATGCTGATCTGTCGGAAGCTTTTGTCAGGGAAATTATCGCACAAAACCATGAAGATCAGAAAACAGACCTGCTGGTGCACTCATTTGGGGCCCGCATTGCGCTCAAGCTCCTTACACGCCAGGACGCAGATGCATCATTCGATAAAGTAATCTTTACAGGTGCTGCGGGGCTGAAACCAAAAAGGAAACCTTCATACTATCTGAAAAAATACACCGCAAAGATGGTAAAGGCACCATTTATGATTTTGCCCGGAAATCTGCGCGACAAAGGGCTTACACAGCTACGGAGTACAAACTTGTGGAAAAAACTGGGCTCCTCCGACTACAGCAAGCTCTCCGGGGTGATGAGGGAGACCTTTGTAAAATCAGTAACGGAGTATCTGGATGAACTCCTGCCGAAGGTGAGTCATGAGATACTTCTCATCTGGGGAGAAAATGATACGGCAACACCCATGGATCAGGCCGTGCGATTTGAAAAAAATCTGCCGGATTGTGCACTTGTTACCATCTCAGAGGCCGGCCATTACGCATTCCTCGACCAGCCCGCCAAATTCACCGCCATTGCCCGCGCCTATCTTGAGCCGGCTTCAAATTGATAGCTGTTTACTCCGGTTTCTGCTCTTCATGATATAAATACTGCGCGTTACAGCGCCAGCTTGTAGCTGGTGCAGCTGCCTTCCTCTTTTCCGTTTTTTTCACACTCTTCACGTGATTCGAACCCTTTTTTTGAATACTCAAGAATATCTCCCTTTTTATTGGTCCTTCTCCAGCGCCATTCGCCTTTTACATCTTCATATATTTCGCATTTAGGCATAATCAGTGATTAAATTAACGGATTTATTCTGTACAGTGTACTAAGTGCACGGTTCAAATTCAAAAAAATTGCCTTTCAGACCATTTGTACGCCTTTTTTAAAAACTTCAGCTTGCTCCAGTATTCGAATTTGCCCTGCCGGGTATGAGACCCTCAATAGCTGAAAATAAAATATAAAACCAGGGGAGCACCATTTTTTCAGTGTTTATAGAAGCGCCCGTGTGGAGCGTCAGTCAATTGCATTAGTGGCAGGAATGTATCCCCGTCACGTACTTAACACTATTCAGATTATTGCACCCCTGCCATGAATCGCCTGATAAGATAAGCGCGGCATAAAGCCCCTGGAATAATCTCTTTACAGAATACCAAAATCCCCGGACCCCGGCATTAAAAGTTGTAAACCATTCAATAAGTGTCTGTGATATGGAATGAATCCAACTCTCTATTCATTCTAAGTCTGTCGTAACAACTTTAAGTTTTCCCGGTAACCGTTCACATTTAAAAATCATGAAATACTTCACGTCATTTTTAATGCTCTGCTTCGCGTTCTTTATTGTCCACTCGGCGCAGGCACAGACGCAGACAAAATCTCCTTCTATAAGCGGGAAAGTGGTAGATGATAATTCAGTAGCCATCCCAAACGCCTCCGTTGCCTTATACGACAGAGCACAAACAGAGATAATCTCCGGCACGGTTACCAATCCGGATGGCGAATTCACACTTACCGCCAGAAGCGGCGAATATGTTCTGGAAGTATCCTATGTAGCTTTTCAGAAATATCAATCTGACATTGAACTGAACGGTGCCGGCACACTGGAACTTGGAACCATTAAACTCCGGGAGGAAGAGAATATACTGGATGAGGTAGTTGTTACAGGTGAGCGTTCTTACATGGAAATGAATTTTGACAGCCGCACATTTAATGTGGGCTCAGATATTACAAGCCTTGGCGGCAACGCTCTTGATGTTCTGGACAACGTACCGTCCATCTCAACCGATTTTGAAGGAAATGTAAGCCTCAGGGGCAATCAGGGGGTACAGATTCTTATTAACGGACGGCCATCCAACCTCGTCCGAAATGGTACGGACGCGCTTAGCAGCATACCCGCCAGCATGATTAAGGAGATCAACATCATTACTAATCCGTCCGCCCGGTATGCTGCAGACGGCACGGCAGGGATCATTGATATTGTTTTGATTGACGATGTGAGACTTGGATTCAACGGCAGCGTTCAGGCCAACACCGGAATGCCGCAGGATCACGGCATCGGAGCCAACCTTAATTACCATGTCAATAACATAAACTGGTTTTTGAACGTGGATTTTGAGTATGAAAACGACCCGCGCTCCGGCTCCACCTTCAGAAGCTTTAGTGCCGACACCACCTTTGCCTTTGAAGAGTCTACCGACTCCAGAGAACGTGAAATGGAAGGAAGCACCTATTTCGGCGCAGATATTTTTCTACCCGGCGAACAGGTTCTTACAGCATCTGCCAGAATAAATCTTGAAGGCGGCCGCGAGAACACGGATGTATTTTACCGGGATTATGACCCCGGATCACCCGGTATATATCGCACAGTTTTTGATAACTGGAATATTGTGAGGCAAACACAGAGAGAAAATATTGAAGAAGCGCGGGAGAGCGACTATTCGCTTCGCTTGCAGTACGAAAATCGGTTTGGCGGGCGCGATCACAGGCTTACGGCAGATTTTGATTTTGAATTCGGAAATGAGGACGACGATTCCAATCTGAATCAAATCATCGAACAAGGCCAGGGAAGCCCATTGAACCAGCGTACTTTCGGTGATGAAGCTTATCGTGAAGTGCGGTTCGACACCGACTATGAGCGCCCTCTCGGCGAATGGGCCAAATTTGAATCCGGCATGAGAATCAGCATGGACTGGCTTGATAATGATTACCGAATCGAGGAATTGCAAGATGGGAACTGGGTCGTTCCGGGTGATGAGATCGGCATCAGCGACAACTTCACCTATTTTGAAAACGTGAATGCTCTCTATGCCATTTTAAACGGCAATGCAGGAGATTTCACCTTCCAGCTGGGCCTTCGCGCAGAGAATACACGCATCGAAACCCAGCTTGACCAGACCGGTACGGGAAGCAGTCAGAATTATCTGAATCTGTTTCCAAGTGCATTCTTGTCCTATACACTCAGCGAGCAGAACTCATTTCAGATAAATTACAGCCGCAGAATCTCACGTCCCTGGTCACGGCTTTTGCTGCCATTTACCGAAATATCCGATACCCGAAGCCGCCGTATCGGGAATCCGGATCTACGGCCTGAATTCGGAAATTCATTTGAATTGGGTTATATGCGCAGCTGGGAAAGCGGATCACTTCTCTCCAGCGTCTATTACAGATACCGCACAGACGTTACCGAGCGCGTTACAACCATCAACGGCCTTGGAATATCGACCAGCAGGCCTATCAACCTTGCTACAGAAAACGCATGGGGTGTTGAATTTACCTTCGATCAGCGATTGTTCAGCAAAATTGATTTTACGGGCAGCCTGAATCTGTTTCAGTCAGAGCGCGACGGAACATTCGAAGGCACGGTTTACGGCAGCGAATCTGACTCCTTTACCAGCAGGGTCCGGATCCGGTGGCGCTTCCTGAATACATGGAATTTTCAGGCCAATGCATTCTACCGGGGGCCCGAGCAAACCACGCAGGGTCGCAGGGAATCCTCAATGTTTTTTGGCAGCGGACTCTCAAAACGGCTGCTGGATGGTAAAGCGACCCTCTCACTGAATGTTCGCGACCTATTCAATACAAGGTTCAGTGACCGGGAAATCTTGAATCCAAACTCTTTCACCAGCAGCCAGTACAGCTGGTCGACCCGATCATTCCGCCTGAATTTCAGGTACAATTTCAACAGCGATGCGGGTGCGGGGAGCGGTGGCCGCGGCAGCGGATGGAGGCGCTGAGAGTGACCCATCATATTATTTTTTTCAGGCAGCTGTTACACCGGTACAGCTGCCTTTTTTTTAATTGCAACAGGCAAAACAGTTTGCCGGATACAGGCAGAAGTTACTCAGCACTGCTAATTTTTTGCATGATTAACCGGTATAAAGGCAGATTGGCCGGACCGTCATTTCAATTCTTAATTTCAGTAGAAACAAGTTCAGGATTTTATATATTTACCACTGATTTTTTGCGAAGCCCTGTGGTACCTGAAAAATAGGCTGAGCGGCTTCTCATAAATCAATTTGCCACTATTAACGAATTCCCATTACGGCCATCATCAGTCTTTGGCAAAAATACAAAAACAGGGTGATGCGGAACTTTATGCAGGGTTCCGATGTAGCAGAAGGCCTTGACTACTGGCGAAAGAAGCTTTTTGCGGGTATAATGATCTACCTGCCGCCCCTGGGTTTACTGCTCGTGCTGCCTTCTCTGATTGTGGTTATTAACTCTCAGGTGCCGGGCCTTGCGATAAGCTATATTCTGACCCTCTTTATTGTCACTTTTATCGCGCTGTACCAGAACTTTACCCTTTTTGCGCGAAAGATTCTCTTTCTGTTTGTACTCTATTTCGTTGCATCGGTTCTGCTCTACTACCTGAACGTTATGGGGTCTGCTCTAACCTATTTTTATGGCATCACCATCTTTGCGCTGCTCATCGCCTCGAACCGTGCAGGGCTGATTACCGTGTTTATCAATGCTTTTATTTTCGGCGTCTATGGCCTTCTGATACATTTCGGTTTGGTGGAGTATATTCTTCGAGACAGTTACAAAGTGGCCTCATGGCTTACCATTTCCTCAAACTCCCTCATTCTCAGTATTGTCTCCGTTATATTGTTTCCCATTCTATTTGATGGTCTGCAGGAAACTATCGCCAAATACAGGATAGCACAGAATGAATTGAACCGTTCCCTCTCAGAGTTAAAACAGAAGAATCGTGAAGTGGAACTGACCCAGACCCGGTACAATACAATCTGTAAAATTACCAACGAAGTAATATGGGAGTGGGATTTTGAAAACGATGTCCATTTCTGGATGGGCGAGCATGATAACCTGGTAAAAAATACCGCTCATCCGTCGGAGATTTCGCTTGAAAGCTGGTTTGGAAAAATTCATCCCGATGATCTGGAGCGGGTAAAAGGTTCCTTTTTAGGGGTTGTACAATCCGATACCGCCAAGGACTGGAAAGAGGAGTACAGATTCAAAAAAGAAAATGGGTCCTATGCCTGGGTACTTGACCGGGGATTTATAATCAGAGAACCTGAAGGGAAACCTGTTCGTTTTGTAGGGGGTATGCTCGACATCTCTCCCATGAAAGACAACGAGATGTTTATCCGTGAATCGCTTGAAGAGAAAGAGACCCTTCTTGCTGAAATACACCATCGCGTCAAAAACAACCTGGCGGCAGTTACAGGAATGCTGCAGCTGCAGCTTTTCCAGGAAGAGAACGAACAGCTTAGCGAGAAGCTCATCGACAGCATGATGCGTATCAAATCGATCGCCAACATTCATGAACAGCTCTACCAGTCAAAAAGCTTCTCGAGGATAGACCTCGGGCGCAGCCTGGAGCAGCTTATCACCACCGTTATAGAAACGATGCAAACCGGAACGGAGATTACATTGCAGTGTGAAAGTGATGATGTGGAGATCAGTGTAAATGAAGCCATACCCTGTTCGCTGGTTGTCAATGAAATCGTTACAAACATCATCAAACATGCATTTACAAAAAAACCGGACGGCATCATCAATCTTCGTGTGGCCTCGAAAAGCCCTGGCACATGCCGCATTGAGATAACGGATAACGGCGTGGGCCTTCCTGATGGTTTCCCGGAGAAAGCGGATAAGAAACTGGGTATGGAGCTCATTTCAACCCTTACCCGGCAGCTGGAGGCCGATTACGGATACGATGACAGCGGTGATACCACTACGTTTTATATGGAGTTCAAAGCGGGCATACAGGAAGCACCGCTTGATGTTGAATTTGCTTAAAGTGTTTGAGTGGTCAGTTGTTGGTTGGTTGCTGTTAATTGTTTATTGAAAATAGGACTTGTTCTGCGGTCCCCCTCTACCCCTTTCGCTTCGCGGTTCTACACTTAGCTTCTGTTTTCATTTCTGCCTTGCAACTCTACCGCAGACATAACTTGTATCTCTTTTATTGATTTTATCATCATATATGAATAAAAACAGATTGATATAATTTAAATTGATCAATTATTAAATATTTTTGTATAAATTGAAATCAATTTTTCTCATTACTCAAAAACAAAAAAGAATTGATTCTTAAAAAATATTCAACTTAATTGGTAGTGAATCGTCAGGGATACTTTTTATGAAGCCGCACTATTATCCCTTTTAATAATTGCATGCCTGCTTTTCTATGCATGCTTCAAACAAAAAAATGGGGAATTTATGATTCTAAAAAACAACCTTTACCTGGTATATATTCTTATAGGCTCGTTCATTTTTTTGACCGTTTATGCCTTAGAGGCAAATGGTCAGGAAAACAGAGGCGCTTCTTATCTGGTTCTGGAATTCATGCATGTTGATAATGAACAAGAAACAGCATACGGTGAAACGGAAAGCTTTTGGAGAAATATCCATCAGGAGCGTGTTAATGCCGGCGATATTATCGGATGGGATTTATGGTGGCTAAGACCGGGAGGTGAAAACCAGGGAGCACAATACCTTACGGTAACCATTTATGATGATCCGGTGGAGATGATGCAGGGCGGAAACTTTATGGAACATGCCCGCAATGCATATCCCGACATGAGTGATGAGGAGTTGATGGCTGAACTTGATAAGGGAGCCTCTACCCGTGATTTGGCCTCCCGGTACTATATGGCACGCGTTGGAGGGGTCGGTTCCGACTATGAGCTTGAAATAGGCACTGTGAGTTCAATGGACATGATGAAAGTTGAATTTGATAATATGACGAGCTATGACATTTATGAGCAGACAGAGATGGACGTTTTTATGCCATGGCACGAAGAAGCGATTCAGAATGGAACAAAAGAATCATGGGGATTATACCGGGTAATGTCTCCCATCGGAAATGCCACCGGATTCAGTCACATCACATTTAACATGTATAACGGATGGGAACAATACTTTTCCGGCGGCATGGGCGGTGATTCATTTTCCGACGATCTTTTAATTGAAAGAGGATTACAAACCAGAACCATGGAATGGTCGTACCTGGCTACACTTATAGACATGGTACGCTGAGTATATCTGACCAACCGTATGTAGTACCAGGATAACTAAAAGGGGGTGCATCAATTCAGCCCCCTTTACTCCCCGCTTCGAACCCTTTTCACTTTTCCCTTTTCACTTTTCTGTCTCCTGCCTCCCGCCTCCTGCCAAAAAATGCATTTCTCATGAATAATTTTATATTGGCAATGAGGGTTCAGCTTACTGGCCGATATATGATTAATCAAGAAATCTAAGTCATGGAAATAAAAAAGAGCTATACATCCGATACGAAAATCACCATCTTTTCATTACCGGGTATCGCAACTATACTTGTTTTATTTTTAGCTGCCGGTTGTGCTTCCGAAACGCCCCCTGAAATGGAGCCAAATAAAGTTACCATCACTGCTGTGGGACTAACCTTTGAAGCGCCCGATACCATACAGTCGGGCTGGACTACATTTCAGCTGGACAATCAATCCGACATGATCCATTTCGCCCTTTTTCAGAAATTTCCCCAGGGAAAAGGGTTGGTTGATCATCAGGAGGAAATAGCACCCTTTTTCCAGAATGTTATGAATGGAATCAATGGCATGGAACCCGCCGATCCGGAAATTGGCGCTGCACCGCCTGAATGGTACTCCAATGTGCAGATGATGGGCGGTCCCGGTCTTGTTTCCGGCAACTTGAATGCGGAAACCACCTTCTATATTGAACCGGGAACCTACCTCGTTGAGTGCTATGTAAAAACCAACGGAATTTTTCACTCCTACAATCCGTCCCCCGATGTATATGGAATGGCCATAGAGATTACCGTAACAGAAAATCCGGATGCAACCGCACCGCCCGCGTCAACATCCACACTGAACATTTCGAGCGAAGGCGGGATAGAGATGACCGGATCACAGGTGCGGGGCGAGAATGTCGTTGAGGTTATTTTTGAGGATCAGAATACCTATGCAAATTTTGTAGGGCATGACGTTCATCTGGTCCGGCTTGATGAAGCGGCAGATGAGGAGGCCATTTCGTCCTGGATGAACTGGACATCGCCCTCAGGACTTGAAACTCCTGCTCCGGCCACATTTATAGCCGGAACGAACGAAATGCCGGCCGGATCAAGTGCCTATCTTCACCTGAATCTGGAACCCGGCGACTACATGTGGATCGCAGAAGTTCCGGAGCCCGGGTCCAAAGGAATGGTGCAACGGTTTACGATTGAGTAGATCCGAAACTGGTATTTTCTACAGTTTTATTTTCTGGCTTGCTCAAACTTTTTCTGCAGGTAATATGATTGATGTGGATATAGCAACTCCTGCGCCTGACCGGTAGTCAGTTAAAGATTTCATTTTATGTGATTCCGCTGGATATCAGTTCTGCATCCCTCCTATATTATTATTTATATTCAATGCGGAATTGAATTCAAATCTATGCGACTTCGCAAGTTTTATGATGAACTGAAGCGCCGGAATGTATTTCGGGTAGCAACGGTATACGCTGTTACAGCGTGGGTATCCATACAGGTGATAAATACGGTTTTTCCCATTCTTAAACTGCCCGCCTGGTCAGTTACGTTGCTTACTGTGCTCATCATTATCGGTTTTCCCTTCGCACTCATCTTTGCCTGGGCGTTTGAATTGACGCCTGATGGTATCAAAACAAGCTCAACCAATGATAGTAAGGTTGACAATGTTGATGCATTAAACGAAGGGGATGACCGGAAGAAGGCTGCTGAATCCGGTGACGAACCTGCAAACCAGGCCTTCTTCAACAGAGCTTTTAAAGTGATTCTAGTAGTGATTATACTTGTTTCCGGTATGTATATCTGGAATCTGAGCAGTGAGGAACCGGGAGGCTCCCGGCAACAACAATCCATCGCTGTGCTTCCCTTCGAAACCATTGACGGTACCTCCTCCACATCGATTACCAGTGGAATACAGGTAGGCCTGATGACACGCCTTTCCAGTATTTCCGGCTTACGAGTTATTTCAAGAACCTCCACCCTTCAATATGCCAGTATAATCAAACCGGTTTCAGAAATCGGTGAAGAACTCAGTGTTGAATGGATTGTGAGAGGTGAGGTGCAGGAAGCAAGTGATCAGATCCTTGTGAATGCTCGACTGATCCATGCTTCGGAAGATCGTCAGGTTTGGGCAAAAGACTATCAGCGCAGACTCACATCAGAGAATATTTTTGATATTCAGAATGAGCTGACCCGCGAAATCGCAGGAGAGCTTCAGACACGGATCAGTGCGGAGGAGAGTACCCTGATTGACAGGAAACCGGCAGATAATCTTAAGGCTTACAGAGACTTTGCACAGGGAGTGAGTTTACTGGAACAGAGAACCCAGCAAGCCATTCTGTTATCCGTGGATTACTTCATGAATGCTATTGAGGAGGATCCGGATTTTGCTCCGGCATGGGCTATTCTGGCAGAATCTCTGATCTATATCAAATATTATAACTATGCGGACATCAACGACTACAGCATCACCGCAATTGAGGCCATTGAAACGGCGCTTGAATTGAACCCCAACCTGGCAGAGGCCCATGCCTCCCTCGGGATCCTGAGGTATACAGAAAAAAACGGGCCCGAGGCAATTCGTTCACTACATAGAGCTGTCGAGCTTCAGCCAAGTTTTGAGACTGCCTTTAACTGGCTTAACTTTGTCTACCTGCTCACAGGCAACCGTGAACAGTCGTTGAAATACGCTGCTGAAACCATTGAATTAAGCCCTTTTGCACCCGCTGCACGACTCTATCCTTCACTCAGTTATCTCGCTAACGGGCAGCCAGAAATGGCACTGCAACAAGTACAGCGCGCCCGTGAAATTCAGCCTGAATGGGGTGAGGTGTATGCGATTCTTGGACTGATTCAATATCATAATCAGCAGTATGAGAATGCCCTTGAATCATTTCAAACAGCCGACAGCCTGATTGCAAACGAGATCAGCTCCATCTGGGTGCCGGATGTCAGAACAATGGTTGAAATCACACGACTAAAATTGAACTATGAAGAATTACCCGGTCAGACGGACATGCGGCTGCTTCCAAAAGAGAATCGTTTTTGGGAAGGATTAAAATTATCTGCTCAAGGAGAGCACGAACGGGCAGCCAAAGAATTTGAAAATATACAGGAGTACAGCATGTGGCCCAATCTTTCCATGCGCTACTACTTCCCTGAATTATTAAGTGAATTTCGATCCCGTCCCGAATATGAAAAGATCATTCTTGAGATAGAAGAAGCCTGGTCCGGGGAGTAAAAAAGCTCCGATTCATGATTAGAATACGGAGCTTTTTCGTGGTACACCTTTTTGGGATTTCATGTACCACCAGGTTTGAAAACTCTGAATTTTTGATAGTCGCAGATTTTTGAAAATGAAATTTCAAATAGTTCCCTCCGGGTAGAGCGAAGGAAAATAGTACCCCACTACCTTCGATGGAATATGAAATTGTAATGGTGCCCTGTGACTTGCCGACTTGATTAGCTCTTCACTTTCAAGCTGACTTGTCAAATCCCTGGCTGTTCGCTCTGCCAAACCAGAAATTCTTTTTGCTTCGCCACGTGCTATTTCACCTCTCATCATAATTTCTGCCAATACATATTTCGCTTCTGTCCGTAGTGGCTTTTCATTTGGGATCATTTTTTCTGATCGCAGATTCACATACCCTGTTATGCGCTCACGAAGTTTATCAAGCTGCAATACCTCTCTCATAAACGAGACCTGGTCATCAGCCACATCAAAATAAAATTCACAGAAGCGATGCAACCCTCTTTCAGATAAGTTGCCGCGCCCATCAAAATCGCCTTTACGGCCAGCGTCCGCTACTGCAAGAAATTCTTTATAATCTTCTATTCGGCGGGCAAGCCCTCTGGATATTGTCCACAACCCTAACGAATCCAACTTCACTTTTTTCATATATGCATAGCTAAACAGACGAGAAACTCGTCCATTTCCATCTATAAACGGATGTATCCATGCTAGTCTGTGATGGCTTGCGGCAGCTGCAATCAATTTCTTATGGCCAACAAGTTTCTCTGGTGAATAGGCATTTTCAAATCGGTCAAGAAACAACTCAAGCGATTCTGCCTTGGGGGGAATATGATTCGCTATTTTTACTTCCCTCGTTCTAATTTCCCCCGGAACCATTTTTAGAACATCACCGGTATCGGGATCATTAATATTTAAAAAGTTTTCAGGTACCCGCTCATAAAACTCTTTGTGTATACTGCACAAGAAATCCTTTGAACAAACATTTAATCCCGGATTTTTACTGAGCCAGCTGTCAATCAAATCTTGAACGTCGATATGCGCTACATTCAGTTTTTGCAGGCGTTTCTTTTTTTCATCTCTGCTAAAATCATTTTTTACCGCTCTTTCAATATCTGCCGGTGCCGTATGCTCGCCTTCTATTCTGTTAGAATAATAACTATTAATATGGCGAAGCAATCTGGTGACCTCTCTTCGGGTGACAGGATGCAACAGATCATCCAGTGAGGCTGATTTACGAAATACCTCCATGGCTAAATGTATTAAATCCGAGGAATCCTTCGGAAACATAGGTTCCATATGGCGCGGATGATCAAACATATCATTAAATGATAAGTATTTGTTTTCCTATTATTTTGCCGGTTTATTTTCCGGTTATTATCCAGGCATAAATAGTTGTTTCAAATAGGAAAATATGTTATTTGAAGAACATTTATATATCTTTTTTTGCCGGTTTATTTTCCGGTTAATCGGGAAGGTCAGGTGCAGACGGGGGTCGTATTCATTTTAGTTTTTATAATTCTGCTAAAAATCAGCCTGTCACAACCAATCTGTTCACAAATTACAAAGGCTCAGATTCCGGATTGGAAATCCGAACTTTCTATTGTGCTCCCGACAGGTGAGAACCCCGAAGCATGCCTTCGGAACAACAACGCCCGGATCCGTTTATGACATGCGGCCATAAAAAAAAGCTCCGATTCATGATTAGAATACGGAGCTTTTTCATAGTACACCCGACAGGTGAGAACCCCGAAGCATGCCTTCGGAATATCAACGCCCGGATCCGTTTATGACATGCGGCCATAAAAAAAGCTCCGATTCATGATTAGAATACGGAGCTTTTTCATAGTACACCCGACAGGTGAGAACCCCGAAGCATGCCTTCGGAATATCAACGCCCGGATCCGTTTATGACAAGCAGACATAAAAAAAGCTCCGATTCATGATTAGAATACGGAGCTTTTTCATAGTACACCCGACAGGTGAGAACCCCGAAGCATGCCTTCGGAACAACAACGCCCGGATCCGTTTATTGACAAACGGACATAAAAAAAGCTCCGATTCATGATTAGAATACGGAGCTTTTTCGTGGTACACCCGACAGGATTCGAACCTGTAACCGCCTGATTCGTAGTCAGGTACTCTATCCAGTTGAGCTACGGGTGCATTTCAGTTTACAGTATATCAGTGAACTGTGTGTCAGGGGTCAATTCTCTGAGGCATAGCTAAGTGTTAATGTCCGGAAATTCTATGTTACTTCCATATTCACTGTCAACTGATTCCTGACACACTGTTCACCGTCAAAGTACGCCCGTAGGGATTCGAACCCCAAACCTTCTGATCCGAAGTCAGATGCTCTATCCAGTTGAGCTACGGGCGCAATTATCGTCAGTATTTCAAAAATCGTTATTTTCGGATCAGTATAGATCCAATGTCAGATGCTTCCCGACGTCTCGGGATTGAACTACGGGCGCATTTATTGTCAGTATTTCAAAATTCGTTATTTCCGGATCAGTATAGATCCAATGCCAGATGCTTCCCGACGTCTCGGGATTGAGCTACGGGCGCAATTATCGTCAGTATTTCAAAAATTGTCACTTCCGGATCAGTGTAGATCCGAAGTCAGATGCTTCCCAAGGTCCCGGGCGCATTATTCATTTCACAATGTCAAAAATGCTTTCGTAAAAAGCCTTCCTCAAAGGGCATTAGCAGCGTTACAATTATCAGCAGATGCAGACTTGTCAATCTTTTCAGATCCCGCTTTCGCACCTACGCCATCAATATACCGTAATGCCTTCCCTGCAAAGAAATCCATAGTTTTTTACAGAGCATTAAAGGTAAGAAATTCTTTGTATTGAAAAAACGCATTTCGCCAATACTCTTTCCATACGGATTCAGGAAGTATTGCCTTGTGCTTTTTTTCAGACAACGCTGAAGGGTTGCAGTCTTCACAACATGTTCGGAACGAAATTAATCACTGTCTTCCTGCTGCCCGTTTGACTCTTTAAATGCCATTTTCTCCTCTTTTGTCGGTATTCTCACATCAAACTTTCGCCGGGTTATAATCAAACTGCCATCCTTTAACATCTTCCGGCGATATCCGAATGCGTGCAGAAAATCGTGAAAAAACTTCTTATTCAATATGGGGTGCACCATGATCGTATTTTCATCATCCGGATGTTTTTTAATACCCGGTAAATACCGAAGATACCTGCCCAGGTTATGGGTGCGCAGGTATCTCGACAGGTCAAGCTTAAACTCACTGATCTCTCTGATAATAAAAAATCCGTCATCGCCCTGGGACTGATACAGAGGCATGAAGATTCTGCCGGAATATGGAGCCTTGATTTCACCATATTGATTATCCGCAAGTATTTCACCTTTTTTCACTTTATCGAACGTGGCGTAACCCGATCGCATCTGAAACTTCTCGTCTTCTCCAATCTTATAGGTAAACTTCAGGTCAAAAATTTTCCTGTTTTCGGCAAGTGACCTGCAAAGCCGCTGGTAATGAATATTGTACTTGGGTATATCATTTTTTTCCATTGACCCCAGAATTTTCAATGTATGCCAGATAAACGAGATGTTGTTTTCAACGGCTGCCATTGAGTAGTGTTCACCGGCCTCCAGAGCCACGCCGGAGTGGCCTCTTTCATTGATATAATTCATAAACGTACCGCGCATCGCTTCATCAAATCCGACTACGCAAGGCAGTGGGTATTGGAGGGCGAGCTGACGATTTCGTATCGTATCGCTCGCTCCGATGAATGGCGGACTTACCGATGACGTTGTATGGAGATCAAATACAAAAACGGGGCCGTCTGCCTGATCAAAGACGGGATTCAATATGTCCAGTAACTCTTTTTGTTGCTTTTGCTCATTCCCGACAGGCAAATTTCTTTCATCGATAAATCCGAGCTTCTGCAGCCTGTCGGTGACCCAGATTCTGTTCATATCGTTATCAATCCAGCGCACTCCTTTATCCAGCGCTTCCAGATTCCCGGCAAACGCAGCAATTACCTCTCCTGAAAAGGACGGCTGAAGCCTGTTCAGGTATTCAAAAACCTGACTGAGGGCAAAAATACTGGATGTTTCATTGCCATGAGTTCCACCGATAAAAACAATTACAGGCCCCTCCTTTTCACCCTTATACTTTCCAAGAATCCGGCCGATTTCTATGGTCTCATCTAAAGCTCTGTTTGTGACTTCAATCATAATATTTCATGATTCTATTTCACTATGCTTTGCATATTTTGTGACATTGAAAAGGTCGTGTCCGGACACAATCCCTATCAGACGGTTATCTGAAACGACAGGCAGCGACTTTAACTTCTCCCGGTCTAAAATATTCGCAGCTTTCCGGGCTGAATCGTCCGGATTTAACGTGAATTGCGGTTCCCTGACAAGTTCAGCAAGCTTTGTCTTCTCTTCGGTTAGGCCGTCTTTTGCTTCCCGGTAATAATTCATCAGGTCTGATGAGGTCAATAAACCACACAACGACCAGTTTTCATCTACAACCGGCACCACGCAGTGATCATGCTGTTTCATTTTATATGCGGCCTGATCAATTTGCTCATCATAGCTAAGTGTAAAAACCTTGTCCGTCATGAATTTTTTTACTTCAAGGCTTCCCCAGTCTTGAATTTCAAAGTCATATGAGTCCGGAGTCATCCATTCGTGAACCGGAGAACCCTCTTTTTGCCGTTTCAGAATTTCAGAGGTCAAAATTGCATTTGATACAGGTGGCGTATTTCCCGTACTGATTTTTTTATGTGCATTTATCATCCATACCGATCCTGTCTGGCCGTTGTCGATCCGTGAATGTATAACACCCAGATACTTTTCAATTTCCTCCTCCGCCAACCCGGCTTTTTTCAAACCGTTCCCGGCAATGGGAAGCAATTCATTTCTGATTAATTCGGATGCTGAGCGGTTTTCGCCATTGATCCAGTTAAAACCTGCATCCAGGCCGTATTGTGCCGCTTTTATCGTATTTACTTTCACTTCATGGAAGTCCATTTTTACAGGCAGATTTGTATATTTTTCCGGCAATCCATGCATTAACCCGAGCCAAAAAGCAGCATTTGCAACTTCGTCGTGCACGGTCGGCCCCGATGGCATCAGCCTGTTTTCCACTCTGAGGTGAGGTTTGCCATTCATTACACCGTAACAGAGGCGGTTCCACCTGAAAACTGAACTGTTGAATACTTCAAGTGATCGCAGATCCGGTATTTCCCCCTCTTCATACTGTTTGGGGGAATCTGCGAATTCAGCAGGCCTCATAAATATATCGTACCGGGTCAGGTCGTCCCTGTATAGTTCGAGTGGGGATTCTTTCAGCCATTTGGATCCAAAAGGTACACGGAGGTAATTATCGGATGCATGATAGTTCGTCTCCCTTGTATCCACGGCTTTTTGGAAAAGGGCAATTCGGGTTTCATGCCAAAGCAATTTATCCAGCAGATAGGGCGAATTACCTCCAGCGGCTAAAACAGGGGCTGCAATAAGCTGTGCATAATTATACTGTGCCGGTATGTTCTCAGCATCAAGCTGATAATGCATCTGAAAACTGGTGTTGCAGTACTGAAACAGGTTTGACTTATCTTCTGCCACCAAGCGTTCTACCCCATCGATTTGAATGACATATTCATTGCGCCGCAGCTCATTCATTGCACGAATCATATATCGGAACCGGTCTTGAGGGGTCATATGTTTTTTGCTGATATAGTGCCTCCTGATAGTTGGCAATATTCCTATCAACATTACATCACAATTCAGCTTTGAGGCGGCATCGCCTGCCTCTCCGATATATTTATAAAGTTTCTGTTCAAGCGAATCCAGTATCCCGGATTTAATTTCAAGCGGTTTCAGGTTGATTTCCAGATTGTGCCTGGCCAGTTCTGTTGTAAAAAAATCTTCATCAAGGTGCTTAAGAGCATCCAAAACGACGGGAGAGGGATACAATTCACGATCAACCAGACATAGTTCCTGCTCTATTCCCAACCGGTTTGCTCTTTCAATTCTACTATCACCGATCAAAGCTTCCAGCGTGCTGATATCCTTCAGGATATAGTCCAATGCTTCTTTCTGTTCGTCCGCACCCTCAACCCTCTTTATCTTTTTATATCCCATCCAGGGTTTTCTCTGTTTTAATTACACGTTTTTTCCAACAGGTCATCCATAACCTAACCTGTTCTGGTTCTTTTAGTTATAACGATTATATGTAGCAAGGCATTCAATTTTCGAATATCGGGGCACTTGCAACCGCGGCCAAAGCTAAACACATTGATAACAGATCTCTTTTAGCAAAGTATAAGCCTGAACATTTTATACCTGCTCTGCCGGAAAACAGCTGCAGGTGGCAGCAATCCTGTTATTGATGGAAGCCTCACACATGCCTTTTATGTTTTCATGCCCTTCCAGCAGATGACTGTAAATGATGGCAAGGTGAATTCTGTTATTACAGTACATAGGTACTTTCACACAATATGAACCCAAAAACCCGTATTTATGGCTACTATCGTTCAAACACGCGATATATTTATTGCGCACGGATGGCAATACAGTGATCATATACACAAGCTGCAGGAAGAGCTGGACAGGGCCGGCAGAATGGATGATCAGTTTGCCTATGTGAATCATGGAAATTACGATACCAGGGAACCCATGGAGACAGCATTGGATAGCCTTGACATCACAGTTAAAGATCAGATGGCTAAAGCGGATGTATTTCTTTTGCCCGTCGATTTATATGATGAGCATAAAGAGTGGGCAGAGAAAGAACTTAAACTTGCAGAGGATATGGATATGCCGGTAATAGTTATCCGATCCTATAAAAATCGTGAGACGCCCGCTCATCTTGAGGAGAGGGCCGACGATATCATTGTATTCGATCCGGAAGAGATACTTCGTTCAGTCAAGAATTATGGATAGCATATTCCATGTGTTGTCTTAAATCTTTCTGAAAGCATGTTGCACATTTAGGAGAAGATGCTGCTGAACTCTTTCCTGTAACGTGTTTTTAAGGCCTTTTCCGTTTCTTTCACCACATAAACATCACGCAGGTTGCAGTACTTGCCATTCGGCACTTTCTTCTTTTACCCGCTCGATTGATGTTGTATAATTGGGTAACCCTTCATCATCCCTACAATGAAGAAAGAGACCTTCACAACCAAATCGCAAGGTTACAAGATTCTGCACTGCACACAATGGGTGCCCGATTCCCCACCTGCAGGCGTTATTCTGATTCTGCATGGCCTGACTGAACACTCCGGACGATATAGTCATGTGGCCCGCTTTTTTACGGGCCATGGGTATCTTGTTTGTGCTTACGATCACCGCGGACACGGCATGACGGATCCCGACCATCACGGATTCATAGATGCCAGTGCCTCCTCTCAGTTTGATCTGCTTGCGGAAGATGCGATCCACGTATTCACGCTATTGAACAATCGCTATCCGGATCTGCCTCTTTTCGTGCTGGGCCACAGCATGGGATCTTTCCTGGCTCAAAGAATGATGCAGCTGCTTCCAGAGGATTCAACAGAATTACCGGCGGGCCTCATCTATTCGGGAAGCAGCGGAAAGCCACCTCTTACACTATATGCCGGTAAGTTTCTGTCGAAGTGGATCATGAAGCGCAAAGGTCCGGCCTATCGCAGCCAGCTGATTCACAATCTGGTGTTTGGCCGCTTTAATAAGCCGTTTGAGCCTGCCCGGACAGAGTTTGACTGGTTAAGCCGGGATAAAGATATGGTTCAGCTGTTTGTGGATGATCCCGCCTGTGGATTTGTTCCTTCTGTGAGTTTTTATCATCACTTTTTCAGCGGACTCCTTAAGCTGCACTCCCACCGTCCCTTTGCAGGAGCTTCGGTTCACACACCGATCCTGGTTATTGGCGGTGACCGGGATCCAGTTTCCGATATGGGAAAAGGGGTTAAAGCACTGAAGAAACTTCTCACCCGATCCGGAAATGAGGATCGCGTGGACCTGATGATCTACCAGGGCGCACGCCATGAACCGCTCAATGAAATCAACAGAGACGAGGTATTTACCGATATTCACAACTGGATCGGACAGGTCTCGTCCTGATTTTGTTCAGAAGCGGCATCTGTATGCATTCATCAGAGCCAGTGCCAGGGTGGTATAGAAGACGTTTCACCTTCAGCCTCATCTATTCCGCCTTTAGAGAGCAGAAAATCGGACTCAAATGGCCGAACGGTAAGCACCGGTTTTTTCATTTGCTGGATTACTTTTTCAGTAACCGAGCCAAGCATCACATGAGCGAAACCGCTGTATCCGTGCGTTCCCATCACCACAAGGTCTGAATGTTTCTCGGCGTACTGTTCAATTTCGTAGTGGGAAGAGAACCCTGTTATGACATCCGTAATCAGGTCCGTGGAAGAATGGTCCGAATTATTCTTAATCAGGATCGTGTCATGATACATTTTTTCACCCCGCTTAAGGTGAATGCCTCCGGTTTTATGTTCGCTTATGAAGCTCTCAAGCTTCGACATCAGTTTTTCATAGACTTTCTCTTTCTGAATGCCTTCAGGCGGTGTATATATATTTTCGATGAGCCCGCCCCGTAATTCATGAATATAGAGCAGCGTTATATCCGCATTCCAAAGTTCAGCCATTACCACCGCGGGAGAGAGAGCCGTAAACGACAGTTCCGAACCATCTGTCGTAACCAGAATATGATTAACGGTTTCACTGCTTAATTCCCGGTCAACAGCCAGTACCGGTACATGTGAGCCCCGGATGATATGCTGAGCCGTGCTGCCCCTTCCAAGTTTTGTCTTGTCGCTTCCCTTCGAGCCGATTACGACCAGGTCATAACTTCCGGCCTTTATTTGATCCAAAACGGAAATGCCCGGCTTTTTATCGAGCTTCACAAACAGATCTCCCCTGTTTTCCGGATTTATCTGCTCCATCAGCTGTTCAAGACGGGTTTGAGCCTGATCGTAAAGTGTATTGGCATATTCAGTATTCATCTCTGAGCTTAGAAAACGCAGAAAATGCTGCAACGAAGGAACTACGTAGATCAGGTCTACTTCAGCTCCTTTTTGTTCAGCAATCCTCACTGCAACGTCAAGTGCGTATCCTGAATCATCGGAAAAATCAGTTGGGACCAGAACTCTTTGAATCTTGCCCATTTTATGTTTGCTTTGGGTTACAGGTTAAAAATATGCTCAGGAGTCGAGCAAGAGGTCAATCTCCTCAATAACATTTCCATAGGCTTCATCCACGGTTTCGCCTATTGCCGTAAATACTTTTCCGGAACTGTTGACCACTTTTACCTCAACACCATCCCATTTGCGATTACAGCTTTTCACTGAAAATCCTCTGTATCCCCTTCGATTGAGCATATTTACCCTCTCCTGAAGGCTCGATTCTCTATCATGATATGTTTCATCAACCATATTAACCACCTTTTGTTACCGAACTGTATACAAACTGTTATTTGTGTCGAAACATTGAGCCGCATCAACACGCTTCAGTTCGTTTTATTGACACTACCTGTACGTAATCAACAAAAAACCTTGTGGAACGTATATAAGGAACACACTGAAACCCATATAGGGGTTTTACCGATGCAGAAAAGTGGAAAAATTTTCTTGATCCGGAATGATGAAGTACGTAATATAGTTCAACATTAAACTATTTTACATTAACTCTAAAATTTGAATCAAATGAGCACCAATACACTTACCCAATGGGGTATCGATACCACACATTCTGAAATCACATTCAAAGTTAAGCATCTTGTAATTTCAACCGTTACCGGAAAATTCAAGCAGTTTGATGCAAGCGTTGAAACTGACAACGAGGATTTTGAGAATGCCAGGATCGCCTTTGAAGCTGCTATTGACAGTATCGATACCGGAAATGAAGACCGTGACAATCATCTGAAGTCGGACGATTTCTTTAATGCAGTGGAATACCCCTCCCTTTCTTTTGTTTCCGATTCATTTACCAAAGTTGGAGATGGCCTCTACAGACTTACCGGCGACCTCACCATCCGGGGCAATACCCGAAAGGTGGAGCTGGATGCAGAGTATGGAGGAACCGTTGTGGATCCTTATGGAAATACCAAAGCAGGCTTTGAGGTATCCGGAAAGATCAATCGCAAAGAGTTTGGCCTTACATGGAGCGCCGTTACTGAGGCGGGAAATATTGTAGTTTCGGATGATGTAAAACTGAACCTGAACGTACAGTTCACTAAAAACTGAGACGGCAGGACTTAAGCAGTAACTTCAGAGCGCTGTATCGAACGGTACAGCGCTTTTTTATTTTTTGGGTGCAAGGTGCAAGGTGCAGGGTGCAGGGTGCAGGGTGCAAGTTTCAGTATTAGAAATGCTTCTGAAATCGTAATTCGGTCGTTCGGTGATTCGCAGTTCAGAGGTACCTGATTGACGAACGACGATGAACGAACGATTCACCGATTGATTATCTCTGAAATAAAAAAGGCGTGAAGAGTCTCTTCTCCACGCCTTTTATAGAACCTTTGTCGGATTTTTTTGGATCAGTACCGGTAGTGATCGGGCTTATATGGGCCTTCTTTCGACACACCGATATACTCCGACTGCTCATCGGTAAGCTCCTCCAGATCCACACCGATTTTCTTCAGGTGGAGCCGGGCTACTTTCTCGTCAAGGTGTTTCGGCAGAACATGCACTCCTACCTCAAACTCTTCATTCCAGAGCGCAATCTGCGCAATGGTCTGGTTGGTGAAGCTATTGCTCATCACAAAGCTTGGATGACCCGTTGCATTACCCAGGTTCATCAGGCGGCCCTGTGAGAGGAGAATAATCTCTTTTCCGTCTTTCAGGCGAAACAGGTCTACCTGTGGTTTGATATTTTCCTCTTCAGCATTTGTCTTGAGCCATTTCACGTCTATTTCATTGTCGAAATGACCGATGTTTCCAACAATCGCTTTGTCTTTCATGCTTTCAAAATGCTCAGCGGTAAGGATATCCTTGTTACCTGTGGCTGTAACCACAATATCGGCTTCCTTAACGGCATCCGACATTTTCTTCACAGCATATCCGTCCATAGCCGCCTGAAGTGCACAGATTGGATCAATTTCGGTCACAATAACGCGTGCGCCGGCGCCGCGAAGCGATGCTGCGGATCCTTTACCCACATCTCCGTAACCGGCCACAACAGCAACCTTGCCGGCCATCATCACATCGGTGGCGCGCCGGATTGCATCTACGCAGGACTCTTTACAGCCATATTTGTTGTCAAACTTTGACTTGGTGACAGAGTCGTTCACGTTTATAGCAGGAATGGTAAGCGTATTGTTCTTCATACGCTCATAGAGCCTCAGAACACCGGTTGTGGTTTCTTCGGATATACCGCGGATGTTATTTGTTAACTCGGGATATTTGTCGAGTACCATGTTGGTGAGGTCGCCGCCATCATCCAGAATCATGTTAAGGGGCTGGCCATCCTCAAAAAAGAGGGTTTGCTCGATGCACCATTCATACTCTTCCTCGGTCATTCCCTTCCATGCATAGACCGGGATTCCGGCTTTGGCAATGGCAGCTGCTGCGTGATCCTGCGTGGAGTAAATGTTGCAGGATGACCATTGTACTTCCGCACCCAGCTCAATCAGCGTTTCAATCAGCACGGCGGTCTGAACCGTCATATGAAGACAGCCTGCGATCCGGGCTCCTTTCAGTGGTTTATCCTTTCCAAATTCTTCGCGGGTTGCCATCAACCCCGGCATTTCAGCTTCCGCCAGACGGATTTCATCCCGTCCGTATTTCGCGAGGCTGATATCTTTTACCTTATATGGCAATTTGTCTACTTGTTGTTCCATTCTATTGATTTTGTTCTTAAAGATTTTCTGATTAACAGTTTTTTTAAGCCGGTCATTCAGGCTGGCTACATGTACTCTTCGATCATCGCTTTTGTGCGGTTGTAGTCGCCCTCACGGCCATATGAACCCATTTCTATTTTGATTAAGTTTCCATCAGGATCCACAAAGACCTTAAATGGTATAGCATATCCGCCGAGTTTTGTAAATACGCCGTTCTGGTCATAAAGCCAGTTGAAGTCATAGTCGTTTTCTTCGGCAAAAGCGCGGGCATCCTCAGGTCCTTCATTCATCCCGGCCGTAACAGCCAGAACTTCAAAATTGTCCGGGTATTCCTCGCGAAGCTGATCGAGTGAGGGAAACACCTGCAGGCAGGGGCCGCACCAGGTCTCCCAGAAATCAATAATGAGAAGTTTTCCCTCGAAGTCGCTTACATGTACCTCATTTCCGTCAAGGTCGGCAAATACCGCATTTTCCACGATAGCTTCCGGAGTATTGGGATCGCCGGAGCAGGCTGACATGAACAGCAGCATACCGACCAGAAAAATTGATGATAAAAGGTATTTCATAGAAGTTTTCAGAATTAGTTCAAGCACTCAAAATAAGGGATATTCGATAAAAATGTTTTAACTAACTACAAAGCCCTGATTTCTTTATTTTCAATGAATATTCATTCTTACACCGGCTCCAACAAAACCAAACAGAAGTCCGTTTTATGACGTACGATTTTTTAATTGTGGGTGCAGGCATCGTCGGCCTGTCAACCGCATATAAGCTATCGAAAGCCTATCCCGATGCCAATATCCTCGTACTGGAAAAAGAGGATCGTGTAGCAGCGCATCAAACAGGAAGAAACTCGGGTGTGATCCATTCCGGCATCTACTATAAGCCCGGAAGTTACAAAGCCAGGAATTGTGTAGAGGGCAGGCACGAACTGGTGGCATTCTGCCGTGAACACGGAATTACCCATGAGGTCTGCGGCAAGGTGATCGTTGCGACTGATGAATCGGAGAAACCGGGACTCGAAAAAATCTATCAGAGGGGCCTCGAGAATGAAATCGAGGGGATCTCTATGATCGGACCCGATGAAATGAAGGAAATTGAGCCCTGGGTGAATGGTATTCAGGCCATCCACGTACCCTGTTCAGGCATTGTAGACTACGCTGGTGTATGCCGCAAACTTGCAGAATTGCTGAATGATGCAGGCAACGAAATACGGCTCAATAGTGCTGTCAAATCCGTTTATCATAACAATGGTACCGTCACGGTTCAGACCGGCAAAGAGCGAATCAGCGCACGTTACCTGATCAATTGCGCGGGCCTGCACTCCGACAGAATCGCGCACGCTTCCGGTATCACCTCTCCTGTAAAAATCGTGCCCTTTCGCGGCGAGTATTATGAGCTCACACCCAATGCCCAGCACAAGGTAAAGGCATTGATCTATCCCGTCCCCAATCCTGAATTTCCCTTTTTAGGCGTTCATTTTACACGCATGGCCCTCGGCGGCGTGGAGTGCGGACCCAACGCCGTTTTTGCCTTCAAGCGGGAAGGGTATGAAAAAACCTCATTCGACATAAACGATGTGATCGATACCTTCAATTTTCCGGGTTTTTGGAAGCTTGCGGGAAATCACTGGCGCATGGGCATTGACGAACTCTACCGCTCCTTCTCAAAGCAGGGGTTTCTTGAAAATCTTCAGAAACTGATCCCTTCGATCGGGATCAGCGACATTACGGAATCACCATCGGGTGTACGCGCCATGGCCCTGAAGCCCGACGGCGAAATTCTGGACGACTTCTATTTCGAAACCACAGAGAACGAAGTTCACGTACTGAACGCCCCGAGTCCCGCGGCCACGGCCGGACTTGCGATCGGTTCTGAAATTACGGAGAAGGTTAAAAGCAGCTTTGGGCTTTAGAAGATATAAATTGAAATATCATTAAATTTTTTAATTAAAAATTCTAAAGTGATATTCTTAAAAAATATAAAGTATGCTGAACCTCATCTGAATCTGAATCGGCCCTATAAAAAACAAGGCTATTACCGAAACTAGAAACAACCTTCAAGCCTACTTCTTCATGAATTTCTTTATTCATGTTTATTTTTTTTATAAAGCCCATGTTTTTGTCATAAACAAACAAGTTTAATCTTCTGGGATCATCCTCTTCGTAGTTATATTCATTACCAATCAATATGCCAATATTCTCAGGATTATAGAACCCAACTTCGGTAATTCCAACTATAAAATCTGTCAATTCATATATACCTTTGAATTGACTGAATATATAAGGCATTCTGATTGCATTTCTAATATCTTGATTTACCTGGTCTCTTGTTTCATACCTATTCGGTCCTAAATAAAAATCGTCATCATTTAATGATATATTTTTTTCTGAATCTGAAAGAATATTGTAAACAACTATTTCATCCCTGATAGGGCTTCCATAATACAAATTGGGATAATTCATATACATATTGAAATGGAAATCAACCCTGGTTGTCATAAGTTCATGTTCAATTGTTTGACTTCCAACATCTTTGATAAAAATATCCTCTTCGTAGTTTATGATTCGTACAAAGTTTAATGGCACACTCCTTCTTGTGAAATAGGCTATAATGTTTTCATTACAATCCAGAGCCATGGAGGCTGAATTATTTTCCATTATAGTGCTCTCTTTGATTCCTTCACCGTTGCGGTCAAAAATCATAAGCTTGGATAACTGATGATCCCATACATATATTTCATCATTACAAACTTGAACATTCGTAGGTCGCATAAATTCAAATGGACCACGCCCCCTTTTTGAAATTACATTTATCTGCAAACCGTCTTTATTATAATGTATTACTTGAGGATACCGACTGGGATGAGAACTTGCAACAAATGATGAATCTGAAAAAAAACTGACCTCTTGCAAATCTACGGCATGTTGTAGATTTTCTTGAAGAATAATTTTTTTGATTATAACAATTTCTTCTTCAAAAAAATTAGTTGATGAATTAATAAAAATTATAACTAATATTGTATAAACTATGTTTCTCATGAACTATAAGATTTAAACCCACGAAGGTCTATGCCTTCGTGGATTATAAAAAATTGATATTTTTCAGTTTCCTTCACCTGGATCACTTCCACCACCACCACCTATGCTGCAACATTCACCAGGACATGCAAATCCAATTTGTTCTGGGTATGTAATCGTGTAACATCCACATTCCTGTGCGTTAGTCCAGATTACCCATATTTCATCATCACATGATACAAATGATCCTTCTGCACATGTTTCTTCAGGCACCACAATAAATAAAGCAATTGCGGCTATGCTTACTGAAACCAAAGTAAATACCATCTTTAATTTTCTTTGTAATGTTTTCATAATTTAATACCGTTTAGTTAATAAATAACAAGCGTAAATGTAAATAACCCCCCCCCCAGATATTATTGTCAAGTAAAAAAATGTAAAAACATTTTGTAATTACTTATATAACTATTTCAGATTGTAATCTTGTCAACTTTCCAAACCGATACCCTTACCCGCCGGCTTTACTCTACCGATGCCTCCCTCTATGAAGAGCTTCCGAAAGGTGTGGCATTCCCTGAAAATCCGGACGATATCCGCCGTCTTGTTTTCCGGTCAGCGGAAGAGGGTTTTTCCATAACCCCACGAAGCGCCGGTACCAGCCTGGCCGGGCAGACAACAGGGAGCGGCGTGATCATGGATGTATCCCGTCACATGACCCGCATCCTGGAGATCAACCCGGATGAACGATGGGCGCGCGTGGAGCCGGGCGTGATCCGTGATACGCTTAACCGCGAGGCCGGTCAATACGGCCTGCAATTCGGTCCCGATACGGCCACCACCAACCGCTGCATGATCGGCGGAATGATCGGCAACAACTCCTGCGGTGCATTTTCTATAAAACATAAAACCACCCGGGAGCATATCCTGGAGATCGACGCGGTCTTGTCGGACGGGTCAACGGCGGTGTTCCATCCGCTTTCTGAAAAAGAGCTTCAAAATAAACTGTCGCTCGAAAACCTTGAGGGCGACATCTATCGTGGGATGCTTGAGCTGCTTCACAAGTATCGCGACGCCATTTTTAAGAACTATCCTCACCCGGATATCATCCGAAGAAATACGGGCTATGCACTCGACAGATTGTGTGAGATGGAACCTGTCACGCCGGGCGGCCGTCCGTTCAACATGGCCGAACTGTTGTGCGGCAGCGAGGGAACCCTGGCCATGACAACATCAGCCAAACTGAATCTGGTGCCGGTCCCCAAGCACAAAGTACTTCTCATCCCGCAGTTCAAAACCCTTCGCGAGTCGATGCTCGCAACCGTGGAGGCCGTGAAATGGAATCCGGCCGCAGTAGAGCTGGTCGACAACATTATCCTGGACGCAACCAAAGGCAATATCGAACAGAGGCGAAACCGGTTCTTCCTCGATGGTGAACCCGGCTGTATTCTGATTATCCAGTTTGAGGGCGACGATGCGGAAGAGATTGCGGAAAAGGCACACGGCCTGGGCAAGGCTCTGAAAGATAAAGGGCTTGGATATGCACATCCTGTGCACGCTGCCGAAGAGGAGATGAGCCGGGTCTGGGATCTCCGTAAAGCCGGCCTGGGCCTGCTGATGGGTCTGGGGAGAAAATCCCCTTCGCCGACATTTGTGGAAGATACTGCAGTACGGGTGGATGATCTTCCCGACTATGTAGAAGAGTTTCAGCAGATCCTGCAAAAGCACAACACCAGCTGCGTGTTCTACGCCCATGCTTCGGTAGGAGAGCTTCATCTGCGGCCCGTTATCGACACCACAAAACCTGAGGGCATCCAAACGCTGAAAGAGATTGCCGAAGAAGTGGCGGAGCTGGTTAAAAAATATCGCGGTTCATTGTCGGGTGAGCACGGCGACGGACGCGCCCGCGCACCGTACATTGAAACCGTGCTTGGAAAGGAGATGATGCCGCTCCTGGAACGGGTGAAAGATATCTGGGATCCCGAAAACCGGTTCAACCCCGGTAAAATTGTTCGTCCGGCACCTATCGACTCTCATCTTCGATTTTCTCCTGATTACAAAAAACCGGATGTAGACACGATTTTTCACTGGCGGAAAGCGGGAGGTTTTGATGCGGCCGTGGAGCAGTGTAACGGGGCCGGTGTGTGCAGAAAACTTGCAGCGAGCGGCGGCACCATGTGTCCCTCTTACCACGCTACACGTGAGGAGAAAGACAATACCCGCGGACGTGCGAACCTGTTCCGTCAGCTTTTTTCCGGCAAGCAGCAGGAGGCTTTTTCATCCGAAGAGCTCAAGGACGCCCTCAGCCTCTGCCTGAGCTGCAAAGCGTGCAAGAGCGAGTGCCCCGCCAATGTGGACATGGCTAAAATGAAGGCGGAGTTCATGAACGGATGGCATAAACAGCAAGGTACAAGCGCCGGGGAACGCTTTTTTGGTCAGCCGGAAAAACTCTATCCGTTGGCTTCCGCATTTGCCCCGGTCACCAATCTTATCAACCGGCAAAAACCGGTGAAGGTGCTTCTTGAAAAGCTTTTCAATATCGATTCGCGACGAAACCTGCCGGAGTTCGCATCCGAAACTTTTGAAAGCTGGTTCCGAAAGAACAGGACAACCCATACCGGGCGCGACAGAAAAGAGGTGGTTTTGCTGGTCGATATCTTTACCAACTACCATGAGCCGGATGCAGCCATTGCCGCCAGCAAAATCATTGACAAGCTTGGGTATGATGTAGCATTTCCCGGAATATTTCCCACGGGAAGGCCGCAGATCTCAAAAGGGCTGCTGGATGAGGCATCGGCCATCTGTACCGAAAACATTCACCGTCTGAAAGGTTATGCGGATAAAAGCATGCCCATTGTGGGGCTCGAACCCAGCGAAATCCTTACCCTTCGAGACGAATACACCGATCTCTGCAGCGAGCAAGATTTTGACGACGCGACAGCCATCGCGCGAAACGCGTTTTTGTGGGAAGAATTTATCACAACCGAGTTGTCGGCATTGGATGATGCGCCGCAGGCTGGCGGGTCAACGGTTTACATTCATGGCCACTGCCACACGAAGGCGCTCGTTGGTGGAGATCCCCTGATGCAAGCCTTTAAGCTGATGGGTTTCGAACCGGTTGCTCTGAAGACGGGCTGCTGCGGGATGGCGGGTAGTTTCGGTTATGAACGGGATAAGTATGATGTATCGATGTCCGTGGGTGAACAGGTGCTCTTTCCCGCACTTCGCGAACTGCCGGACGATGCCATCGTCTGCGCACCGGGCTTCTCCTGCCGGCATCAGATCACCGACGGGGTTAAGCGCAAAGCCCTGCATCCGGCCGTAATCATGGAAAATGCCTTTGGAGGGATGTAGTTGGAGGTTGGTAGTTCGTGGTTCGTTGATAGTTGTTCGTAGTTCGTTGCTCCTTGTTCGGTTTCTCTGTTTCTCTGTTTCTCTGTTCGTCTGTTTCTCTGTTCATCTGTTCGTCTGTTCATCTGTTTTTCTTCTCTCCATAGGTATCTCTCTTTTCCCGGCTGTACTCATAGCAGAAACCATTTCATTATCCTTAAACCGTTTCCGCTATGAAAAAACCAGCCGCCAGCCTTCTGCTATTTCCTGTTCTTATCTTGCTGTTGCTCAGCTCCTGTGATGACATCACCAAGCAGACCATTACCTGGGTTGAATTTGAACCTGTTTACATGTCGCAGGAGGAGTTCCTGAACTCCGTTGCACAGGAAAGTGCCAAAGACCTTGAGAACCCGGGCAAGATCTATTTTTACAACGGCTACCTTTTTGTGAATGAGGTAAATGAGGGAATCCACATCATCGACAACCGGGATCCTTCCAGCCCAGTTAATGTCGGATTCATCAATATTCCGGCAAATAAAGATCTCGCAATCCGGAACGATATTCTTTACGCAGATTCGCAAAAAGACCTGCTGATATTCGATATCAGTGACCTGGAAAATGCTGAGCTTATCGAGCGCATTGAAGACGTATTCAACACCAGTGCAGAGATGGCTCCCGGATTCACAACCCAGGCGGTTGATCCGGAAAAGGGCCTCGTAATCGACTGGAAACCCGTAGTGAAGGAAGAGATTTGTGAAGGAACCTGCAGATCGCACCCCGGCTGGGGATTTCGCACGCTTGCATCCACCGACGCGATGTTCAGCGGCGGGGCGGGCTCTGAGGGTTCGCAAAGCGGGGTCGGGGGATCCATGGCCCGGTTCACAATTCAGGGCGATTACCTGTATGCGGTGGACCATACCGACCTGATCACATTTAACGTAACGTCTGCCGACAATACGATTAAGGTGGATCAGAAAAGTCTTGGATGGGCTATTGAAACCATATTCCCGTATCAGGAAAACCTGTTTATCGGGTCGGAATCGGCCATGTACATCTATGAGCTGAGCAACCCGACCAGTCCCTCACAACTTTCGGTATATCTGCATGCAACCTCCTGCGACCCTGTTGTGGTTGAGGGAGATTATGCCTTTGTGACCCTGAGGGAGGGTGAACGGTGTCCGCGAGGCATCAACCGCCTTGAAGTTATCGATGTAGAGAACCTGACGCAGCCCACCAAGGTGCAGTCCTATGAAATGATCAATCCGCACGGGCTGGGAATCGATAACGGAACGCTCTTTGTCAGCGAAGGCGAGTACGGGTTAAAAATCCTGGATGCAGCCAATCCGCTTGAAATACGTCAGCTGCGACACATCACGGATATACAGGCTTATGATGTGATCCCCCTGAATGGTGTGCTGATGGTGACCGGCGGCGGCGGAATTGTTCAGTACGACTACTCAGACCTCGATAATCTGCGGCTACTGAGCACCATACCTGTGTACAGCGAGTAACATCACAGGGTTCCGGTAAGTGAGGTGGATGATTTGGGCCAATAAGCTGATTTAACGTGAGTTTCCCGAAGGGATCCCTCACGGGGCGAAATAAGAAATTGAACAGGAAGAGCCCCATTGCCCTCCGTCAGCCGACGGAGGGACACTCTTCAACAAGCTTTTATCCTAAACTCAGTTGAAATGTTGACTTTTTACGAAACTAAAAGCGTTCTCTCATAAACCTGGATGATTTAACACCTTTCAGATTGTATATCATGAAAACACTCCTCATTCTTTTTACGCTATGCGTCTCTGTTACCGGCGTGCTGTCCGGACAACAGCGTGAAGCCGGAACAGACGTCATATATCTGAAAAATGGCAGCGTGATCCGCGGTGAAATTCTGGAGATCAAAGAGAACGGGCATATACGCATTCGCTATTCGAATTCTGATGAGCTGTTGATAATGGTAAACGACATCCTGCGTGTGAACCGTGACCGGGTTTCCACCGGACTTCACTACAACACTTCCGGTTATATGAACCGGTCAGGATTTGAAATATTGAGCGGTACAGGCGGTAATACGTTTCGGTTTGCCAGCATTCACGGCCTCCATTTCAATCCGCACCTATCGGCAGGCCTGGGAATAGGCCTTACACCCTACAATGATCCGCTGAACCTGATCCCTTTCTTTGCGGATGTAAATTACAGGCTCCTGAAAGCCAACACCTCCCCCTATATCTATCTGAAAGCGGGATACAATTTCACCATGAAGAACGAAAATGAAGATACTGCCGCGCTGAACCGCCATACAGGAGGATTGCTCATAAATCCCGGTGCGGGAATCGACTTCAATTTCGCATCGGGCTTCGGTTGGTATATTCAGGCGGGCTATAATATCGATCAGTCATCCTTCGAGTTTGACGGATGGGGAACCGAAGTGGTGCGTACGGATTTGACGTACCGCAGAATAAGTGTTGGTATGGGCTTCACCTTCTGATCTCAACCAACCTTTGCAGTCATCTGTTTAACTTTACTCTGCAATACTGAAGCGAAGTGTAACCTGAGCAACACGTTCACCCAGTTTTCTTCCTTTTTCCAGAAATCGGGGATGAATGTTTTCCGGTTGCCCTGCAGCGAACGGTTCTTCGGATGTAATGGCAGACGCACCAAAGGCCTGGGTCCAGTCGGGGCCGCCTACCACAATCATCCCGAAAATGAGCATACTCTGCAGAACACCGGTTTGCGCCAGCTCCTCCCCTGCAGAAATACCACCCCCGGTAACAAAAACGGCACCGATTTTATCCTTCAGCGGTGAACCCTCAAACGGCCATGAAGCGATAAATCTCGATATTTCGGGGGTTATGGCGGCATTATACACCGGGCTGCCCACGATGATAGCATCTGCATTTTTCAGATCCGTTTCCGTAACATCTGCAGACTGTTTCAGCAGGACCTGAATACCATCAACCGACCTTGCTCCGTCGGCCACGCTGCGGGCCATCATCTCCGTATTTCCCGTTTCGGAGTGATATGCAATCAATACCGTTTTTTGAGCAAATGCAGAGTAACTGCTAATAAAAAAAAGAAGAATAAAAACGGTTAACGTTGCCTGTTTCATCAATCTTTGATTAGGGGTTATACTAAGAAACTGCGGTGTCCCGGATTATCTGTTCCCGAACGGAATGGTGACACTGAGCCATGGCACGCCTACGATGTCAACAGCCGACAGCGGGCGGGCCAGGCCAAAATCGAGCGCAAAATTTTCTGGAGCCCATCTTCCCCCGAAGATACCAAACCCGCTGCCTTCGATACCCGGCAAAAAGTAAATCTCGCCAAGCAGCTGAAATGTTCTGTTTGTCCTGATCAGTCCGCTCACGTTTACCAGCGGTGTATCGGAAATTTCTCCTCCGCCAAACCCATATCCAAAGCCTATGGTGAGGTTTTTATCCCTGTTGCCAATCGTTGTATTTCCATAAAACAATCCGAAACCGCCATCGGTGTCTTCGCCGACCACACCACCGATCAAGGCTCCTCCACCCGCATAAAATTTACCGTGAGTGATGGGAATGGAAACTTTGGGTAGTATCCAGAATGGGAACGATGACTGGCCAAATAGAAATAGCGGAACCAAACCGGCACCGATGGACACATTATCGGTTATTCCCACATTGGCATTGTTTAACAGAATCCAGGTGTTTTGGTAGTATCCGGCACCCTGTTTCAGTCCGATCGCATTCGGGGCAAAAAAGTACCGGGTACCCTGAGGGTTCTCGAACCAGTAGCTCCCATCCCTGATTCTGTCCGGTTCAATGGTTCGCAAAGAGCGGATGTTTGTTTTCTCAATGGTGATCTCGCCCAGTCCATCCACCCTGAGAATGATCTGATCCTCATTTTCTTCTACAATCCGGCCGACCAGTACTGTGCCATCGTTCGTTTCAATCCGTACCGTTTCACCCGTTCGGTCCTGTGCCTGCATTGAAGCAGGCAGAATCCACAAAGAGAGGACCAGTAGGAAAAAAGGGAAGGTCATTTTTGGGGTCATTGGTTTCCTTTTTTTGAATTTTGGTTTTACACGGGACGGTTATTCTGCAAAAGATGTCGGTTACCTGCGATACACAAATACGGCTGAATGATAGAAATGTTTTGTAATGGCAGCCTGTTACCGGGCTTTTTTCTTATCTAATTTTGAATTCCCACTCTCTCAATAAGCTCACGGGCACTGCTTAGTGCAGAATCGGATATGCTCTCACCGCTCATCAGTGCAGCCACTTCACGGATATGCTCTTCAGGTGATAGCGGTGTAATCTGAGTAACTGTGCGGTCCCCGGTTTCCCTTTTTTCTACGCGGTAGTGCCTGTGTGCCTGACTGGCAATCTGCGGCTGGTGTGTAATCGCTACAATCTGACAGTGTCCGGAAAGCTTTCGCATTTCACGGCCTACTTTTTCAGAAATATTGCCGCTGATTCCGGTGTCGATCTCATCAAAAATCATGACCGGCAGATGCTGTTCCCTGGCCAGAATCGATTTCAGGGAGAGCATCACACGGCTCACTTCACCGCCTGATGCAATTTTTGCCAAAGGCTTTGGATCTTCACCCTTATTGGTGGAGATGAAAAACCGAACGTCGTCACACCCGTTAACGGTACACTCAACCTGCTTGCCGTCAATCTGAATCCAGCCGGTATCCGACTCTTTCCACTCCACGTCCACGCGGAACTGTCCGTGGCCGATACCCAGATTTGCAAGTGCGGCTACAATCTCAGCGGAGAGCACTTCACCAATGCGTTCCCGCTCGTTATGAACTCTTATTGCACGCTGCCGAAGTATCTCTGCCTGTTTAGAGATATCCGTTTCCAGTTTTTCGATCTCGAGGTCAAAGTTCTCTGCTACGTTCAGCTCCTTTTTGATCTCATTGTAATAAGAGATCAACTCCGGAATGGTACGCTGGTATTTTTTTCGAAGACGGTTTAGCTCAGACTGACGACTGCGAAGTTTCTCCAGCCGCTGCGGATTAAACTCGATCCTGCTGCGATACCGCTCTGCAAAACTGACGGCCTCCTGGATGCTGATCCGAGCGGAGTTCACTTCCTGCAGATAGGTTTCGAATTCGGGCTCGATGCGCGCCATATCCTCGAGGGTCAGCTTGATGTTATTGAGCATCTCCATCAGGCTGATATCTTCTCCTGCTCCGATTTCAGCGATGGATGCCGCCTTTTGATCCAGATCTTCCGCATTGTCGAGCAGATTCATTTCCGCTTCAATCTCCTCTTCCTCATGAACGGAAAGTTCAGCCTCTTCCAGCTCCTTAACCTGAAACTGATAGAGTTCCGTTTTTTCCATGAGGTCTCGTTCACGTTTCCTCAAAGCTGACAGTTCCAGCCGTAGAGACTTCATTTTTTCATAAGCTTCCCTGTACTCCTTCAGCAGGGGTTTGATGGCATCGTACTGATCAATCACACCAAGATGATTCTCATCGCGAAGAAGCATCTGATGGTCGTGCTGCCCATGGAGGTCCACCAGCTGATCGCCCACCAGTTTCAACACCGAAATGGTTACGGGTGTATCATTTATAAACGCACGGCTGGCTGATTGACGAATTTCGCGTCTCAGAATGAGTTCCTCTCTGAATTCGACTGCATTTTCTTCAAGAAGACTTTTGAGGGATTCATTCTCGCCCACCTGAATGGCAGCTTCTGCAATGGCTTTATCAGCGCCCTGCCGGATGACCTCCGTATCCGCCCGCTCACCCAAAATCATATTCAGTGCTCCGATGATAATGGATTTACCCGCCCCGGTCTGTCCGGTCAGAATGTTCAGCCCGCTGTCAAAGCCTACTTCCAGCTCGTCAATCAGGGCAAAATCTTTGATGTAGAGTGATTTGATCATTGTGGGTTGATCCGTTAAATGTACTGACCATATGGTAAAAGGAAGCGGTGGGTCACGCGGTGCGATAAAGGCACTTTACGGAATCGCTGCATGACAGCTCCCATTTTTCCGGTGATCTAAAATACAGATTCAAATTCGAATATACATCCGCTGATCACTCAATCCTTTGCCCCTACGGTTTAGAATTCAAACGCATTGCCTGAAGCCGCCAATTGTGCATCCGGGACAATAGCACCATCAGTGTTCTGCCTTTATCAAAACAGTCATTTTATGGCCAAATGAGCACATTACCAGCAAGCGTTCCGGAGGAACGTCTGGTCGGTACACCCACCGGGTGGACGCAGCACTCTCAATGCGTCCCGGAGGGACGCCTGGTGACACCGTTCACTGACATCTGATATTTAATGTTTGAAACTGGTTAAATCACCCATGATTGACTTTTAAGATTACATGCAAAAATCGATTTCTCACTGTTTCATAGCCCTTTTTTCTTCCTCTTTTTTTCAAATGAGTTCATTAAACAGATACTCAGGGTTATAATCTACTTCAAACGATTCCAGCATTTTAACATACTCACCAAGAAAAGACTCTTTTTTGTGACGCAATTCCTGATTCTGAATATATCTGATTACGTATGAGAGATCCCTTTTACAGTAGGAAAATGCACCGTATCCTTTCTGCCATGCAAAAGTCTCTTTACTGAGCCCCATTCGGTTGATCCATTTGGTGCTTTCCGATTTCAGATTTTGTACAAGAGCCGGTATGGCCTGATGCATTTTATATCCAATCAGGATGTGCAGATGATCTGGCATACTATTAATCTGGACCAGTTTATGTCCATTGTTCTGAATAATGCCCGTCATGTACATATGAAGTCTGTTTTTCCATTGCGGAAGGATTAATGCCCTTCTGAATTTCACAGCAAAAACCAAATGTATATGAATTTGGGAGTAGGTGTTTGGGACGTTGCTTTTTTTGTTTTGAGTTTTTCTCACTTTTTCAACTTCTCAATTGATTTTTTAACACTCTTGTGTATGTATGATCTCTTTTTGGGTAGTTCCTTACAGATTTTTTTGCTTTGATCGGGATATGACGGGCAGCATTTGGGGTTGCGATATCTGTAAGACATCAGGCGTTCCTCCGGAACGCGGAGATGGAGAGATCAGATTATTGCGGGGTTACCGATCAGGCGTTCCGCTGGAACGCAGAGATAGAACAGCCCGGATATGGAGAGATTGCCAACCAAAAGACCCTCCCGGATGCGAAGATGGAACGCCCAGGGTATGCAGGAGTTGCCAGCCAGACGATTGTCCGGGATGTGTGGAGCGGCATTCCCGGGTATGCAGGGATTACTAACCGCATGGCCCTACGGAATGCAAGGGTGTGGCACCCAGGATCTACAGGAGTTGTCAACCACTCGATTTTCCGGGATGTGTAGAGCGGCATTCCCGGGTATGCAGGGATTGCTAACCGCACGGCCCTACGGAATGCAAGGGTGTGGCACCCAGGATCTACAGGAGTTGTCAACCACTCGGTTTTCCGGAATGCGCGGAGTGACAGTCCCGGGTTTGCAGGAGTTGCCAACCGCACGAACCAACGGAGCGCGCAGATGGCTTCCAGAACGCAGGCAGCAGACAGACCCCGCATCCCGGACGGATGCTTTGCCGGCGGCTTTCCGGCCAATTTTCAACCCCGGTCCGGGTTTATCTATTAGGGCTTAATTTACAGATCAGCCGTAACTCACCCTTGCACTAAAGAGCTCATCACATACCCATATTACCGGAAAGCACCCCACCTGGACGTTTGGTGGTTTTGGGAACCCCAAACAGCAGATAAAATCCGCATCAGGGATGATTTTATGTTAGTAACCCAAACTCATTACCAGATACCTGCCGCGTTCCGGAGGAACGTCTGGTCGGTACAGCCAACGGGTGGACACTGCACTCTCAATGCGTTCCGGAGGGACGCCTGGTGTCGTGAAGTTTCATCAGGGTTCTGCCTCTGCACTCTTTTTGAGATACCATGCAAGATATGCCACGGAGATCAGTGCTCCTGATATAAGCAACAGGATCCGGAGAGCCATTTCACCAACGGGGATCTGCGTTGCAAACCATGGTTCAGCAAACACAAGCCCCCCTGTAAGCACCATCAAGGCAAAACTTTCTGTAAGGCGATATGGCACCTCCATAACTTTCCTGCTATACAGCCCGAGCGTCACAGCCATCGCACCATAGCTCAAAAGTGTAGCGGTTGCGGCACCGGACATGCCGAAGTGAGGTATCAGCAGCAGGTTCGACACAATCGTAACCCCCGCCCCCATCAGCGTTATTTTGTAGAAAACCCGGGTTTTCTCCTTGATAAACACACCCGATGAGAAATTGATGTACCATCCATGGAACCAGTAGGCCAGCAGCAAAAACGGTACAATTTCCAGCCCTGACCAATACGCACTATCGATAATGGTGGCCCCCGTTCCTGGTATCTCTATAGCCACAATCAGATCCCTGAATAGTGCAACCGCCAAAAAAAGGAGCGCGGAGAACGTATTATACCATGCAAAAGCCTGTCCGAAAATGATTCGGGACTCCCTCTCTTCCGCATGCCTCATAAAAAACGGCTGCCATGCCATTCGGAACATCTGTACCGCCAGCAGCATAAAAACGGCCAGCTTATAGCAGGCATTGTAGATTCCCACCACATCCTCAGGAGTGGTTCCATCCCCGTAAAGCCTGGCTGCATTTTCAGGGTTTATCCCGTACAGCAGAAACCGGTCGAGCATCTCATTGATCACGAAACCGATGCCGGACGGAACGAACGGCCACCCGAAACGGAATGCAGTCACCATCCAATCGCGGCTGAATGATCCCTTCAGCAGATCGGCCGTTACACTCCATGCAACGATCGTCATCACAAACGAAGCAGCCAGGTTAGCCAGAAACACCGATTCAATACCCATTCCCAATCCAAGAATCAGGTAGAAGTTCATTCCGATATTGATACTGACATTCATCAGCTTGATGCCGGCAAACAGCCATGAACGCCGCGTGAGGCGCAGTTCAGCCAGCGGAACAATAGATAGCGTATCCAGCCACAGAATGCCCAGCATCAACAGAAAGATATCTGAAATACCCGGAGGAAGGCTCATCAGCGGCAACAGCAAGGGCATCAGCAAGTAGAGGAGCAAGCAAAGCAGTGATGCGAATATCAGGAGTCCGGTTTGCAGCGTTTTGAAAACGTGGGGTGCATTTTCCCGGTTTTCAGCATATCGCAGGTACGCCGACTCCATCCCAAACGTAAAAACCACGTTCAGAAATGCAATAGCTGCATACACCAGACCAATTACTCCATATTGTGCCGTATTGAACACACCGGTGTGCAGGGGTACAAGCAGATAATTGATAAACCTTGCAAGCACACTGCTGATGCCGTAAACCAGCGTATCGGAAAAGAGTTCTTTGAGTTTTTGCAAGGTTTTATTTTCTGTTCAGCATTTTCAGTGCTGCATCTATTCCAAGAAGATAGCTGTCCGGGCCAAATCCGGTAATAATACCGTGCATAGCCTTACCGGTCAGTGAGCGCTCCCGGAATTCTTCACGAGCATGAATATTGGAAAGATGAACTTCAACTTTTGGAATTTGAAGAAGTTCCAGCGCATCATGTATGGCAACGGATGAGTGGGTGAAGCCTCCCCAGTTTGCGATGAGTGCATCCACAGATCCGTTTTTGGCAGACTGTATGGCGTCAATCAGCTCCCCTTCGTGATTGCTCTGAACAAATCTGAATACATGATCCGGAAACGTTTGCCTGATCAGGTTTTCTATATCGCTCAGTCTGTTAGCCCCATAAACAGACGGATCCCTTTCACCCAGCAGATTCAGGTTCGGGCCGTTCAAAATTAAAAACTTCACAGCTTCACCTCCGAGGCAACCGCGTCTGCTATCTGCTTCATCTCCTCTTCTGAAATCTGCACCTTGTTTCGGAGGGATACATTTTGCCCTTCATGATAGATCGGTACCAGGTGTACGTGCGCATGCGGCACTTCGAGCCCTTCCACAATGATGCCGGTGCGAAGAGGATCGAGGGCGAGATCGATTGCATAAGCCACCCGTTTTGCAAAAATGAGGGTATCGCCCAGAAGGTCGTCCGGCAGGTCAAAAAGATAATCCGTCTCTCTCTTTGGCACCACAAGTGCGTGTCCCTTTGCTATGGGATTGATATCGAGGAAAGCGATATGTGAATCATTTTCAGCTACTTTATGGCAGGGAATTTCACCCTGTATAATTTTTGTAAATATGGTTGCCATCTCGTTTCTTTTCTATAGTAACAGTTGCGTTCTTTTTTTTCTGTTTAAATGTACAAACTTAGGCAAAGAAAGCAACCGCCGCATGCCGGCCGGGAAATTCAGTGCAGCATGGTTTATTTTAAAATTTTATAAACTGCAGTTTGATTTTCAGGGGCTTCACTCCTTATCTTAGGAGTCTTGATTCTTTTATTGAATCGGTAGCTCAGCTGGTAGAGCAGCGGCCTTTTAAGCCGCGGGTCGTGGGTTCGAGCCCCACCCGATTCACGACTCATATTGCAATGAGTTTCCATTATTTTATTGACTCTCTCTTGATTAACCCTTATCGGCTGATACCCGGTAGGGGTTATTTTTTATACCTCCCTGCCTTTCTTATACATGTGAGCGTATCCGGTTTTGTGAAATTCATTTTTTAAAGTAATTTTGCAGTTCATCTACAGTATCACTCCATGAAAACTGAATACCTCAATCCGCTTCGCTGGAAACGCCCTGTTTTGGTGTCCGTTTTCCTTGCATTTATCGTCATCTGGTTCTTGTTTATCGACACCTACAGCCTGCTTACCCGCTATCAGCTGGAGTCAAGAAAAGACGTACTCATTGAAAAAACCGCCGAGTACAATATGATGACCCAAGAGCTGAAAGAGAAAATCAACGCGTTGGAGAATAATCCCCACCTGCTTGAAAAAATTGCCCGTGAAGAGTATGGGATGCGCAAACCCGGCGAAACCGTATACCGTATTGAACCTGCAGAATAGTATCCTTTTTCTTCTTTTCTGATGGTTTAGCTCATTTTTCACTATTTTCGTTTTTTTAATCTAAACGCTACACACATGATCTCGATTGGCATCGATTTGGGTGGCACCAACATCAAGACGGCTCTTGTTCACAGAGAGAAGGGGTTTCTTAAAACATCCTCCATTCCCACCGAGGCCGAGGAGGGCAAGGAACACGTCTTTGACCGCATTGCGCTTGCAATAGAGGCCTTGCTTAAAGATGAGAAAGATAAACCGATTGGTGTCGGAATGGGGCTTCCCGGAATGGTGAGCATGGACAGAAAAACAGTAAAAAGTCCTCCCAACCTGCCCGGATGGAAAACAGAAAATGTATCATCAGAAATCGAAAAACGGACCGGGCTTCCCTGTGTAATAGAAAATGATGCAAATCTGGCTGCACTGGGTTCTGCCCGTTTCGGTGTGGGAACTGAACTGGATTATTTCATTATGGTTACCCTGGGAACCGGGGTTGGCGGCGGCATTATCATCAATAATAAAATATATCGCGGCACCACCGGAATGGCGGGTGAACTGGGGCATGTAATTATTGACTACCACGGCCCGTTATCCAACAGTAACACAAGGGGAGGAGTGGAAGCATACCTGGGGCAGCGTTTTTTAAGCCGCTTTGCCGCAGACCTTATTCGTCAGAATACAGACAACCCCCTGTACATTAAATTTCATAAGGATTTTGAAAAACTGGAGCCTGTGGACCTTTACAAGGCAGCCAATGAGGACAATAATCTCGCCATTGATATTCTGAGGAAAGCCGGTGAGAAACTCGGCTATGCAATTGTAAACTATGTCCATATTCTCGATATCCGGAAAATTGTAGTAAGCGGAGGAGTTGCCAAAGCAGGCAAATTTCTCCTGAAACCGGCTTATGACACGGCGGCAAAATATCTGATGCCTCCTTTTCTGGAAGAATTCGAAATCATCTATGAATCACTTGGAAACGATGCAGCACTTTTAGGAGCGGCAAGCCTGGCGTTCGAAGAGCTGCAGTGATCCCGATAATCTGATCCATGCGGATGTTCCTAAAAACATGCAGCCATGCCGGGCTTTTAAAAGCAGCCCCCGTTTTACTTGTGCTCTGTATGTTGAGTTCGGCTCCTGCCATGGCTCAGGGAGTACCCGACTCCCTGCGAACATCATCGGTGCCCGATACGCTTTCACGTACAGGCCAGACACCATCGGTGCCCGACACGCTTTCCCGATCCGGTCAGCCCTCACAGGTTCCCCAGTCGCGCGAGGCTGCGCGCGAGTCCGTACCCGATGCGGTAAGTTTTTCGGCAAGGGATTCTCTTACATTTAACTTCAGGGGTCAGCGAACCGCACTCCTTTATGGGTCCGGCAACGTTAAACATACCAGCGGGGAACTGAGCGCGGGCACCATTGAACTCGACCTGGATCAAAACCTGGTACAGGCCACCGCCCAAAGCCCGGCCGATACCCTTTCCTACCCGGTTCTTCGCCAAGATGGACAGAACCTGCGAAGCAATCGTATCCTGTTCAACTACGAAACGGAACGGGGTAAATTTGAGGTGGCTGAAATATCCGTTCCTGACGGTCATCTGATAGGTACAAAGGTGAAAAATGTTTCGCAAAGCGAGGTTTTCATTGAAGACGGCATCTACTCCACCTGTCCGCCCGACCATATGTATTACTATATTCAGGCAAAACGGATGAAGGTGGTGGATGAGGAGGAGGTCTTTTTTACCAATGCGCGTCTGTATATCCTTGATATCCCTTATCCACTGGTCTTCCCATTTGGATACGTACCCGCGGGCATTGAGTCGCGCCAGTCCGGCCTGCTCGAACCCACCTACGTTTTTCAAAATACCTCTACGCGCGGTATCGGGCTCCAGAACCTGGGCTGGTTTCAGTATTTCAATGATTATCTGACGGGACAAATCGCATTTGACGTATTCACTTCAGGTACCATTTTTACAACATCAAGGTGGCAGTACCGTGACACTGACCGCTTCAGCGGCTCTGTAACTTTGGGTTATTCCTATGAGCGCGGCCTAGAACCCACCGATCCAAACTTTCAGGAGGTTACAAGTAAACGTTTGTCGGTGAGTCATAATCAACAGATCTCGCCCTATGCCAACCTTACCGCAAATATTAACCTTCAGACTGCGAATTACTTCCAGCGAAACTCATTTGATCCGAATGAGCGGGCGCAGACCAACAGTACATCCAGGATATCGTACCGTTACAGCCATCCTGAAAATATTTACAATTTCAGCCTTTCCTCGAGCCTGAATCAGCAATTTACCAGAAACAGCACCCGTTTCAGCGGTCCGGATATGCAGTTCTCACTTCGCCAGATCACTCCCTTCAAATCAGATCAGCCCGGCGTGAACAGGGAGAGATGGTATGAGAGAATCAGCATCAATTACAGAAACCAGTTTCGGTCGGACTATAACTTCAGGCCCATTGATGCCGATTCGGCCACCGTTAACTGGCTCGATGCCCTGTTTGACCGCACTCTTTACGAGGAGGCAACCGGAAACGACGATCACATACGATACGGCCTTGAACAGTCGGCCTCCATTTCCATTGGTCAGCTGATTCCAAGTCAATACCTGAATGTCAGCTCCAGCATCAGCTATAACGAGTACTGGTATCCCTCCACAATCAGAAAAGAACTGGATCCGGAAGAAAACCGGCTTGTGTCCCGCCGGGTAGACGGATTTGCTGCTGCACGGGATTTCAATACCTCCCTCAATTTCAGCACCACACTGTACGGTATTTCCCAGGCTAAAATCGGGAACCTGGAGGGGTTTCGCCACACACTGAGGCCAACGGTAAGCTTCAGTTACCGGCCTGATTTTTCGGACGAACGATGGGGCTTTTATCGCGAAGTTCAGTCTGATACCCTCGGCAATACGCAGCGATATTCTATTTTTGAGGACGGTATACTCGGAGGGCCCGGGGCAGGTAAAGTTCAATCCATGTCGTTCGATCTGACCAATATCCTGGAAACCAAGCAGGTGAAGCGGGATACAACGGGCGAGGTGAAGTCAACCAACCTGAAACTGATTGATAACCTGTCGGCAAGTGCAGGTTATAACTTTGCGGCAGACAGCCTGAAACTGAGCCGTCTGAATGTACGGCTCTCTTCACGGGTGGTTGACGGCTTGCGGCTTCGGGTCAGCGCCAACTACTCGTTTTACACACGGGATGAAAACGGGCGTGAAATCGACACCTTTATCTGGAACGCCAGCAATAAAATTCTGCAACCCCTCAATTACAGCCTGAGTTTATCAACCTCCTTCCAGGGCGGCAGCAACGGGCCTCGTTTAACCACACCGGAATATCGCTCCTACGATCCTCTTGACCAGGCATTTTTCAGTCCCATAGACCCGCGATTTAACGCACAGCCTGTACAGCGTGCAGATTCTCCCTGGGGTTTTGGACTGGATTTCAGTTATCGGTGGACCTACAGGTTTGAACGGGAGGCGCAAAAAAGCGCCATTCTCAACGCAAACAGTATCCGCTTCAGGCTTACTCCAAAGTGGCAGGTAAATACAAGTATGGGGTACGATTTTATTGAAAAGGATCTCACGCCGGCTCAATTCAGCCTGACCCGCAACATGATCTGCTGGAACCTCTCATTCACCTTTAATCCATTCGGTGATTTCCAGTACTATTTCTTCAAGCTTTCACTGAGTAATTCACAAATTGCCAGCCTTTTCCAGAAACTGCCCGGGCTGAACAACCTGGAACGGAGCTCGTCTCCCACGGGCCGCTCGCCTCGCCGTTATTGATTTTATAAAATGCACGGTGCACAAAAAGCCGGATTGAATTGAATTATCCGTTGCCGCTTTCGCGATTTTTCAGGTATTGGATAATGTACTTACCGAACATATCGAACTCCAGGTTTACCCGGTCACCTTCCGATTTGTCTATCAGATTGGTGTGTTCCCAGGTATAGGGGATAATCGCGACCGTAAACCGGTTTTTCTCATGCCGCGCTATCGTAAGGCTGATTCCGTCGATGGCAATACTGCCGCGCCCAACCACAAGATCACTGAATTCCTGGGGGTACTCCACTGAAATCAGCAGATCGGCGTCTTTCTGGTCAATGGACGTGATTACACCGGTAGTATCGACATGACCCTGCACCAGGTGGCCTTCAATTCCTTTATCAAGCGTGAGAGATCGCTCCAGGTTCACAGGGCTTCCCTCCTTTAAATCACCCAGACTTGTTTTTCTGAGTGTTTCCTCAACGCACTGCACATGAAACTGATCGCCATTAAAGGATACGACCGTGAGGCAAACCCCATTCACGGCGATACTCTCATCCTCATGTGTATTTCCGGCAAAGGAACAGGCAATTGCGAGCTCCTTTCCGCCCTTCATTTTTTTAATGGCTGACACCCTGCCCACTTCAGAAATTATACCGGTAAACATAATCTATAGATTTGCAGTTAATAACATATCGGAGCCGCTTTGCTCCCATTTAAAATCACGGAACGGGACGATATCCTCCATGCGCTGAACATTCAGGCCCGAAATTGATTTTGTTCCGCCACCCAGCAGCTTTGGTGAAATAAAAAGACGAAGACGATCAACCAGGCCGGCCCTGACCAATGCGGAAGACAGATCCCTTCCTCCCTCAACAAGAAGCGAGTGAATACCGTTGTCATGCAGCTTTCGAAGAGCGTCTTTCAGCCGCACGTGCCCTCCCGACTTTTCCGCGTGGATGACTTCTCCCCTGAAGTAATTGCTTTGCAGCATTTTCAGCATGGGGTCCGACTCTTTCTCCCATTTCTCCCGGTTATGGGTTATCACGATTGTTTTCTCCTCATACTGATCGGATAACAGATTCAGGTGCCGCGGCAGTTCAAAGGGCCCGTCAATTACCACCCTTTTCGGCTGCCTGCCCTCTACCAGCCGTACCGTAAGCGAAGGATTGTCGTGCAGAGCCGTATTGCGACCCACCATCACGGCATCATCCTCACTTCTCCACCGGTGTACCAACTTCCTCGACTCTTCGCAAGAGATCCATTTTGAATCACCGTTTGGCGCTGCGATATAGCCATCGGCCGTCTGGGCAATTTTAAGCGTCACAAAAGGCCTGCCCAATTCAAGAGCGTGAAGCCACGTTTCATTCAGCTTCTCTGCCTCTTTCTGCAAAACACCTGTAATGACCTCAATATCTGCCGCTTTCAGCTTTTTAATGCCTTTGCCGTTTACAGAAGGGTGAGGATCTTTCATTGCAATAACCACCCGGGCAATTGGCAGTTCAGCGAGCATATCGGCACAGGGCGGCGTTTTACCGGTATGGGAACACGGCTCAAGAGTAACCACAACCGTAGCGTTTTTCAGCAGCTCACGGTTCTCAACCGATTGAACGGCATTTACCTCTGCATGTGCCTTGCCGTATCTTTCGTGATAACCCTCCCCAATGATGTTTCCGTCTTTAGAAACGATCACACATCCTACCATCGGATTCGGCGACACATAGCCTTTTCCCCGCAGGGCAAGGTTTAAAGCACGCTGCATCCAAAGCCGGTAATTTCCATTTTGCTGGGCTGCTGAATCACTCATAAAACTCTTCTGAACTGAGGATGCTATGAAGTTAACGTTATTCCGTAAGAAGGATTTATCAATTCTAAATACTCTCTAAAAATTTTTCAGGCGTTTGTTGTGAAGATGGCCGAATCCTCAGCCCGACCGACAGAGGGAGTTACAGCTCTCCGAATCTGAGCCTGCAGTGCAGAATGGCATCTTCAATGAAAATAAAAAGGGCAGAAGATATCCGATCTCCTGCCCTCCAAATTCGTTCATTTTCTACAATGCAGAATCTCTGTGAGATCAGCGCAGAATCCGGTCGCGGTTATCCTGAATTGATGCGTCTTCTTTCAGCCTGTCAATAAATACCTGGTTAAATGCCATGAATTTCTGCTGCTCGAGCCGATTGCGAAGTGTATTCTGCTGCTCAGCAGTCATGTTCTGCGCATCAGCCATGTCCATATTTACCACCCGAATAACAAAAACTGCATTGGAACCCTGTATCGCACCGGACATACCGCCTTCTTCCATACCAAAAATTGCACCGATTACTTCCACTTCACGGCCTGCACCGGGTATCGTGGTACTGCTGTATCTTACACCTTCCGCTTCGGATATTTCAGTGTCGAGTGCCGAAGCAAGGCTCTCGAGGTCGGAATTGGCTGTAAGCTGTTCGGTGACTGCAGCCAGCGCCTGAACCTGACGTTTGTCGTTACGCAGCGCATTTTCAACCTGTGTTCTTACTTCATCAAATGGCCGCGTGCCTGCGGGCGTACGCTCGAGCATCTGTGCTACGATAAATTGGTCATTCAATTCAATAGGTTCTGAAATGCTGTTCACACTTAAATCTTCAAGTGCATCTACTGCAACCTGGCTTTGCCCCAGACCGGGAATAAATGGAGTGTCTTTTGTAGCGGTGGCTTCCCGGACAGGCTTGTCATTGCGCTCCGCTTCTTCCTCAAAACTTTCGGATTCCGCATAAAACTTGAACTCGCTTGCCTCTTCAGCAAGTCGGTCGATTGTAGCAATGGGATCAGCGATGACATCGTAGGAAAGTACTGCAAATTTAATCTCATCTCCCTGCTGATCAATCTTTTTGAACAGGTGCGGGTTGCCATTAACCATCTCAACATCCGAAACTTCTCCGATCTCAAGGTCCACAACGGGACTGAACTCCTCACGAATATTATCAACGTTTACGTAAGCTCCCCGGAACGGAGTGGATGACTGGTACCGCAGCACGAAAAGGGAATCATTTTCTGCAGATTCAAACGCTGATCGAAGGTCCTCAATTTCTCTGACGGTATTCAGCGTATCTTCGGCGGTGGGTGTTTTATCCCAGCTTACATACCGGAACCTGTAGGTCTCCTCTCTTTGGTACAGATCGGAGTTCTCCCTGTAATACTGCTGAAGTTCCGAATCGGTCATTGAAATTTCCTCGTCCTGAATCTCGCTGTAAGGAAAACGAACAAATTCTATATCAGCAAAGGAGTTTTCTCTCACATACTCATTCCGGATCTCCATGGGAGTTACTCTCAGCCCGGACGAAATGTAGTTATTGAGTTTTTGCTGACGGCGATTCTCTCGCAGCTGCTGCTCAATGAGGATCCAAACTTCACTGTTTTCGGGTGAATCGATGGCCGTTTGAAGGGCAATTCGGTCAATCTGACCGGTCTCGTCAGCAAACTGCTGCCTGATAAAAGGATCAGGATTATCTCCGGTTACCATTTCCATCAATTCGGTGTCTGTAACCGTGATGCCAAGTTCATCCATTTTTTGGCGAATCAGGCGTGCGGCAACCAGGTCTTCCCAGGCCTGATTTTCGTACAGGGCCCTGATTTCGGGCGACATCGGGTTTCCGGATTGCTGATTGAACTGTTCTGTATAGAAGCTAACCCGCTGATTGTATTCATTCAGGGTGATTTCGTCACCATTTACAATACCGAGACTTCTTGGTCCCTGGGTCACCCCACCAAAAAAGTCGACGTCTGCGAGCACCCATAAAATTCCAAACGAGAAAATCAGTATCCACAAAATGGAGGACGTACTGTTTCTCATTTTTTCCATTACACCCATGAAGAGATCCTCTGAAAAGTACTTTAAAAGTTATGTTTCTAATAAATTTTTTGAGCCTGAAAATATACGACAACATCTTGCGAGTCGCAATTCTGCCATCCTTTAACGGGGAAGGGCGAAGATCATTTTAATCTAAAAAAGTTCAATGATATTCATATGCCGCAGATACCTGCCGGGCTCTTCATTCAGGTTCCTGATCAGTTCCTTAAGTTCCCTCGAAAGTTCTTCTACATTGTCATAAACGGCCGGGTCGTTCACCAGTTTACCGATAGTACCCTCTCCGCTGTTGATCTTGTCAAGTATCTGATTAAGGTTGGATGTTGCGCTTTCCAGTTCCGTTCTCAGAAGTTCCAGTTCCGAGATGTTTTTCTCCAGCGACACCATGATACTGTCTACCCGGGGGCTGTTGTCGGCGGCAAGGGTATCGAGCCGGCTTAGCATTTGTGAGCCGGAGGTGATTGCGCGGCTGATATCCTGCTGGCGTTGCGTAAGTATGAGAGAGAGCTGTTCGGCGGCCTGAGATGCGCTTACAATGGTTTCATCGAGTGTGGCGCGTGTACTGTCATCAAACGTAGAGTTCAGCTGCCTCAAAAAAGTGTTCAGCTCAGACAGGGATTCCGATACGTCTCCTGCGATCTCCTCACTCCGGCTGCCCAGCACTTCCGTCACGCTTTCCACATATTCACCTTCAATCTCATCTCCGTACTCAATATTGCTGTCTGAATCGCCTAATCTGAGCACGATCGATTTTCCCTCCACAATACCCAGCGAAGTAAGCTGTGCCACGGTATCGTCGGGTATCGGAAAATCACCGTCAAGGCTCATTGTTACCTTCACACGGCCATTGCGGTTCAGCTCCACTGAGCTAACCGAACCCACCTTTACGCCGCTTACATTTACCAGGCTGCCGCGGCTGATTCCGTCACCCCTGTCGAATGTTGCGGTTATCTGGAAAGTCTGCCTGAAGATGGGGATGTCCCGCATAAAGCGAAATCCGACAAAGGCAATCATAAACGCCACAAGCACCGTGATCCCTACTTTTACTTCATTACTCAGGTTTAGCATAGTTCATTAAGCTTATAATTGATATTCACTGGCAGTCACAAATTCGAGCAGCCCCTTATGGTCGGTACGTCTCATTTCATCAACGGTTCCGAACCAGCTCAGCTTGTGTTTGTCCAGAAAAGCCACTTTATCGGCTACTTTTAAAACGCTGTGCATGTCGTGTGTAATCACCACAGAGGTAATATTGAGCCCCTGGGCCATCGACATGATCAACCCATTTATTTCATCCGCTGTTTGCGGATCAAGCCCTGATGTGGGCTCATCGTACATGATATATTTGGGCTCGAGCACAATGGCCCTGGCCAGGCCCACTCTTTTCCTCATACCTCCTGAAAGTTCCGAGGTCTCTTTGTCCGAAGCATCCTGAAGGTTCACATATTCCAGGCAGTGCATCACCCGCTCCCGGATTTCCGCCTCGCTCCGGTCTGTAAAATACCTCAGCGGAAACGCTACGTTCTCGAAGGTATTGATTGAATCGAAGAGTGCTGACCCCTGAAAAAGAATTCCAAATTCCTGCCGCAGTTTTCTTTGGTCCACGTAATCAAGACTGAACAGATCTTTTCCATCGATAATTACCTTTCCGCTGTCGGGCGTGAGCAGAGCATTGATGTGTTTCAGCAGAACAGATTTGCCGCAGCCGGAACGTCCGATTACCGCAACCGTTTCATTGTCATCAATGCTGAAGCTTACATCCTCCCATACGAGAAGGTCGTCAAAACTTTTTGTAAGGTTTTGAATTTCGATCATAGTAGTATAGCTGCCAGGATAAAATCAGCAAGTAGAATAAGAATACAGCTCAATACGGTTGCATCGGTTGTACTTTTACCCACTCCTTCTGCCCCGCCCGTTGCAAAATACCCTTTGTAACATGAAACAGACGTAATAATAAATCCAAATACGAACATCTTCACGAATCCGAAAACAACATTCCATGGATAAAAGTACATGCGGGCTCCCTGAAGAAAATCAGCCGGAGGGACAGTTCCGGAAAAATACCCGGCGGAGATTCCCCCTCCGATCCCAAAAATGCTTGCAACGATATAGAGAACCGGAAACATCAGGATTCCCGCGAGCACTCTCGGAACCACCAGGAAAGAGACAGAGTTGAAGCCCATCGACTCCAGGGCGTCGATCTGTTCGCTTACGCGCATCGTGCCGAGCTCTGTTGCAACACGCGCCCCCACCTTTCCGGCAAGAACAAGGCTGGAGATAACGGCGGCCAGCTCAATCAGAATCGACTCCGACACAATTGCACCGATTGTAGAAAGGGGAATAAAAGCAGATTCCAGCTGGTAGGCCGATTGCAGCGTCATCACCGAACCCGTAAAAATACCGGTAAGTACAATAATGGGCACGGAATCATAGCCTACCTTCACCAGTTCCTGGAACAGATTCTTGCGATACGTGCTGAATTCCGTTGATGAACGAAGGGCCTGATAAAGCAGTGTGCTGTATTTCCCTAACTCGTTGAGAGACTGCATGGATTACTTTTCAACCTGACATATAGGAAACCTGAAAGAAACGTTTCGGTCTATGCTTTTGATTTTATTATATAAATTAACATGGACATATGCTTCAGCTTACGCAGCAACCCCGGATACGGGTTTTTACTATCGAAAGATGGAACTTAAAGTTTTTATCAGCCGATTAACAATAAAAGCAGGTAGCTAATTTATCTCTTATCTTCCTGAAAATCTCAGACGATCTCTAATTCAATCATCTTATGTTCAGATATTTTACAGCGGGTGAATCGCACGGACCGGAATTAACCGGAATTGCAGAAGGTATTCCCGCAGGCTTGCCGCTTACCGAAGAGTTTATTGAAGAGCACCTGGTTCGCCGACAACAGGGTTATGGCCGGGGCGGACGTATGGCTTTCGAAAAAGACCGGGCTGAAATCCGGTCAGGAGTTCGTTTCGGCCTGACAACCGGTGCCCCCATCTCGCTCAGCATGATTAACAGGGCTTACGAAAAAGATGACAGCAACTGGCCAAAAGTGATGGCCAAAGATGGAGAACGCGGCGACGTCGAACGCATCACACTGCCTCGGCCAGGCCACGCAGATCTTGTGGGTGTCCAAAAATACGGGTTTGACGATATTCGACCGGTCATCGAACGCTCCAGTGCGCGTGAAACGGCTATGAGGGTGGCCTGCTGTTCAGTAGCAAGAAGGTTTCTCCAGGAGCTTGGAATCCGCATCGGCGGACATGTGATTCAGATCGGCTCCGTTGGGTACGGGTCGTGGGAAGAGGTACGATCCGCTGCCGACACCATCGCAGAGAGCAGTGAAGGAGCAGAAAACGTATGGCGCACAGCAGACAAATCGGATGTGCGCTGCCTTGACGGCACCCTGAGTGAACAGATGCGCGAAGAGATCAAGAAGCGACGCAAAGAGGGCACCTCCCTGGGAGGGATTTATGAGATTCTGGTTACCGGAGTACCCGCCGGGCTTGGCAGCTACGTGCACTGGGACAGAAAACTGGACGGTTTGCTTGCACAGGCAATTATGGGAACACAAGCCATGAAGGGCATCGAGATCGGTCTCGGTTTTGAATCAGGAAGGCGACAAGGCCATGATGTACACGATGAAATAGCCTATGCCGACCACCATTTCACACGAAAAACAAACAGGCTGGGCGGTCTTGAGGGCGGGGTAACCACCGGCATGCCGCTGATTATCCGAGGCGTGATGAAGCCGATACCCACCATGATCAAACCGCTTAAAACAGCCGATATTGACACCAAAGAGGAGTTGGATACCCGGTATGAGCGGTCTGACGTGTGTGCCCTGCCCAGGGCCGTTGTTGTAGCGGAAAGCGTAATTGCACCGGTAATTGCAAATGCCATACTGGAAAAATTCGGCGGAGACTCAATGGATGAGATCAAAGACCGTTATCCATCCCGATAGAACGAACATAACGGCATACTGAAATGGCTGAAAACAGCGACAAAATCAAGCAACTTGCAGGATACGTGAAACAGAACCCGGGCGATTCTTTTTCCAAATTTGCCCTGGCACTGGAACTGATGAAGCAGAATTCAGTATCCAAAGCGAGAGTGTTGTTTGAATCGATACTGGCGCAAGATCCTGACTATCTGGGCGTTTATTATCATCTGGGCAAGCTTTATGAGCGCATAGGACTCAACGGAGAGGCCGAAACCCTGTATAAGCAGGGAGTGGATCTTGCCCGCGAGCAGGGAAACCAGCGCACTGAAGCCGAGCTGATAGATGCTCTTGAACTTTTAACGTATTAACGTTTACTGTGATCATGATGAATGTAAAAGCCTTTTTATTCAACATTCGGCCCACCATGGCTCTGTTGGTCATACTTATGGCAACGATTGCGATACCGGCACACTCACAACAGACAACGGAGGTTCATGTTGTACAACAGGGCGAAACCCTCTTCAGCATAGCCAGAGATTATAATATTACCGTTGGTGAATTACGGCAATGGAATGGCCTGGAGTCTGACAACCTGAGGCCCGGCCAGTCGATCCGGATTTCACCTCCTCCCGCTGAAAACCAAATCACTCACACGGTTGATCAGGGTGAAACACTCTTTTCGATCTCGCGGAAATATGGAGTTACCATTGCCGAGATACAGCAGTGGAATGATCTGAGAACCAATAACCTGGATCTTGGAAGTGAACTAGTGATTTATCTGCCTGAACCCGGCAACGCCGAGGAACCTCTTGTAACACCCGATCCCGCGAATGGCGGACAGATACCGGAACAGAGAGAATCCATTGTAAGATCGGCAGATTCAGGAACAGCCAATACCTATTATACTGTACGCAGCGGTGATACGCTGTACAAAATTGCTGGCGACCACGGGATGACAATTGGGGAGTTGCGCAATCTGAACAATCTGGAAGGCGACATGCTGCGAATCGGTCAGCAGCTGATTGTGAGGGAAACGGAGTCATCTGCTCCTTCGGTTGCCGAGAACCCGGATGAATCAACGCCACAGGGGCGGTTTGTACAGTACCGCATGGAGCGCGGCGAATCATCCGGAGATCTTTTACAGAAATTCAATATGAGCGAGCAGGAGCTTTCCGCACTTAATCCGGGCGTTGAATTGGAAGAACTTGCATCCGGCCAGCTTGTTACCGTACTTCTTCCTCCCAATCGCACCTTTGCCAATCCGTATAAGAAAGGGGCTTCACTGCAGGACCTGGGACGTGTACCGGTATTCAGGTACAGCGACAATGAAACGGCTTCGCCAACAACAAGCGGAGAGCTGTACAACCCGGATCAGCTGACGGCCGCTCACGCAAATATGAGCCTTGGAAACGTGATTTACCTGGAAAATCCTGAAAACGGCCGCGGGGTGTTTGTTAAGATCAACGACCGGCACTCCGGAGAAGGGCTCAAACTTTCAGGAAAAGCATACACTATGCTGGGCCTTTCGGCCGGAAACGGACAGAGTGTTACAATATATCTCGATAACTAACGAATTCATTAAGGAACCCGTGCATATATCGTGAATCCGATTTCGGCCTATCATCGTGAATCCGGCAGCCTGCTATACAGCTATCTGATATCCCTGCCTCTGCTTCTGCTCTATGAGGTTCTCATCATACTTTCTCAGCCCAACCCGGATTACCTGGTCAGAATATCCGTTGATGCATGGTTTAAGTCACTGTTTGCCTCATTCGGACTGCATACAATAACGGCTACCCTTCTTGTCGCAGCGGTAGCGGGGGGAGTGATACTCTACAGGCAGCGTTCTGAACTGGCATCGGTTAAAAGCCGGTATTTTTGGTTCATGATTGCCGAATCGTTCATTTATGCAGTCGTTATCAGTTTGGTTATCAGTCAATTTCTTGGATTTCTTCTGAACATATCTGCGGATTCGGCTCTGGCCGGCATGAGCAAGCTGCAGCTTATCGCACTTTCCCTGGGAGCAGGGCTTTACGAGGAACTCTTTTTCAGGGTGATACTGGTAGGTCTGCTAGTTTTTATTTTCAAGCGATACCTGAAGTCGAAGAATACAACATATGCACTCTCCGCAATCCTTGCAGCGCTTATGTTTAGCACCGTCCACTACATTGGTCAAATGGGTGATTCGTTTGAGCTTGGCTCGTTTTTATTTCGCTTTTTATTTGGCTTGGCGCTAAATGTTGTTTATGTTATAAGAGGATTTGGGATGGCAGCGTGGACACACGCTTTGTATGATCTGATCGTAATAATGAGGATGTAACAAGTTAAAAATCGGGACTTGTTAGGTTTAAACTAAAGCGTCGATCAATTCTATCAATTGGATTGTTAGCACTCGGAATGGTAGCTTCTCACTTGATGTGAACGATTGTTGCGAAAACGCGATTCTTTAAGGTTGTACGTTTCGCACAATGTATATTTTTCACTTTTAACGTTCTGACTAACGGGATGGCTGAACTCACCAAAAAGGAAGTTCAAAAGCAGCAGGATTTTAATGATGAGATCATTCCTCATCTTGATGCTTTATATAATTTCGGGCTTCGACTTACATCTGATCCAAATGATGCAGAGGATCTGGTGCAGGATACCATTGTAAAAGCTTACCGGTTTTTCAGCAGCTATGAGAAAGGCACCAATGCAAAGGCATGGCTTTTCAGAATTCTGAAAAATTCCTACATCAACAACTACCGGAAGAAGTCCAAAAAACCTCAGGAAGTTGACTATGATGAAGTAGCCACTTTTTACGAAACCATTCGCGCAGAGCGTACCGAAACGTCCGATCTTGAAGACAAGATGTTCAGAGAGCTCATCGATGATGATATCTCCAATGCGCTCGACGAAATTCCGGAAGATTTCAGGACTGTCGTGCTTCTTTGCGACGTGGAGGATTTCACTTACGAGGAGATCGCCAATATGCTCGACGTACCCATCGGAACAATACGCTCACGCCTGCACCGGGGCCGTAATCTGCTGAAAGCACAGCTGATGGATTACGCTACCAAACGCGGGTACACTCACGACTAAACGGGGCAGGGCAATAGCACCCTGATTGTTGTTCCACGGCCCATTTCAGAGTTCAGAACAAATACTTTTCCGTCGTGGTACTCTTCAATAATGCGCCGGGTAAGACTGAGACCAAGCCCCCATCCTCTCTTCTTTGTACTGTACCCCGGTTTAAAAATTTCGTGCAGCACTTTTTTGTCAATTCCTGCTCCACTGTCCTCGATATCTATCCGCACCTGGTCCATGTCTCGCGTTACCCGGATTGATACATAGGCTCCATCCTTAACCTCTTTCATCGCGTCCATGGAGTTTTTAATGAGATTTTCAATTGCCCATTGGAAAAGCTGCGGATTTAGGTTGAGTTTTGCGTTTGTCTGAATGGACTTCTTCACCTCGATGTGTTTTCCAAACTGCGGCAATCGTTTCTCCATATAGGCGATCACATCATCAATTATGGGCTCCACACTTACCTTTTTCAGTTCCGGCCTTGACCCTATCTTATTAAACCGCTCAGCAATACCCTTCAGCCTGGTAACATCATTTTCGACCTCATAAACGATGGACAGGGCCTCCTCGTCGTTCTGATTTTTCTCCTTCAGCAGCTGCAGCCAGCCGTACATGCTTGATAACGGAGTTCCCAGCTGATGGGCAGCTTCCTTAGTCATCCCCACCCAGAGATTTGACTGCTCCGAGCGGGTAATGCTCCGGTAGGTTGTGTAACCTACGCCCAGCAGCAAAGCCAGTATTCCAAACTGGATATATGGAAAGTAGCGAAGATATTGCAGTGTGGGACTTTCACCAAAGTAGGCAAACTGTCTCTGAATATTTGGCTCTTCCCCAAACACGAGAGGGATGGGGTCGCTGTAGGCACGGTATTTTTCAATAAACTGGTCAATGTTCATATCCAGGTCCTCTTCTTCGAGGTTCCTGTAGTGAACGATAAATCCTGATTCATCCACGAGCATCACCGGAATCTGGAACAGATTGGGCTGAATGATTTCACTGAACACGAAATCACTCTGGCTTTCTGCCGCTTCCGCATCGAGTACCATTCGCGATAAGCTGTCGGGAACCTGCGGATACCCCTGAAGCTGGTTGGCCACAGAAAAAAGGGTGAGACTTTTCTGTTGATGGATGGGCAGATTGTTAAACTCAAATGCACGGGTCCACAACTCAATGCTGGCGCGTTCCTGCTCCATAATTCTGTTCAGCAGAAACTGGTTGTAGATGAACGATGCGCCTGCAAGCAGCATGAGCAGCGTCACTAAAATGATTTTAATCCGGTTGGATGGAAGCAGTCGGTGCATATCGTTTATTAAACGGGTGAGAACCGGAATCAATATCCAAAAAAGCAGGCTTCCAAGCCAATGGTGCTTATTGTGCAGCTTTCAGCAGCAAATAACAATCAGGCAGAAGCCTTGTGTTTTTCGTATACGGGAGGTGCCTTCTTTTCGATGGTTTCACGCGTTACAATACATCGCTTCACATTTTTCATGGAAGGAATGGTAAACATAACATCCAGCATGGCATCTTCCAGAATAGAGCGCAATCCACGGGCTCCCGTTTTCCTTTCCCTTGCCCTCTCTACAATAGCATGAAGTGCATCCTCTTCAAACACAAGCTCTACATCCTCCATCTGAAACAGTTTTTTGTATTGCTTGGTGATCGCATTTTTTGGAGTGAGGAGAATTTCGATCATGGCTTCGTCAGAAAGTTCTTCGAGGCCACAAATAATCGGCAGACGACCGATGAGTTCGGGAATAAGTCCGAATTTTTGAAGGTCTTCGGGCTCTACATGCGTAAAAATTTCAGGATCGTTCTTGTCAAATTTTCTCTGGTCCACGGAATGGAAGCCCATGGCAGACGTAGATAGCCTTCGGGCAATAATTTCTTCAAGTCCGCTGAAAGCGCCCCCGCATACAAACAGGATGTCGGATGTATCGAGCTGTATAAAGCTTTGCTCAGGATGTTTCCGGCCGCCTTTGGGAGGGATATTTGCGGTAGTTCCCTCCAATATTTTGAGAAGTGCCTGCTGCACGCCTTCGCCCGATACGTCGCGGGTAATGGACGGGTTGTCACTTTTACGTGAAACTTTGTCGATCTCATCGATATATACGATGCCGCGCCGGGCACGTTCCACATCATAGTCGGCGGCCTGAAGAAGATTGCTGAGTATGCTCTCTACATCCTCGCCCACATAACCGGCTTCGGTGAGAACGGTTGCGTCGGCAATGGTAAAGGGAACATCAATAATCTTTGCGAGTGTCCGGGCCAGAAGTGTTTTGCCCGATCCGGTTGGCCCCAGAAGGCAGATATTGCTCTTTTCAATGCGGGTGTCTTCAAAATTGATTTCCCCGCCGTTGGAGATACGCTTGTAGTGATTGTAAACAGCTACGGAGAGTGCTTTTTTTGCATCATTCTGACCAATCACATACTCATCAAGCCGCGCCTTGATCTCTAAAGGCTTGAGCATCGGGCTGTACTGCTTTTCGCGCCGGCGCGACAGTGAAGCCAAATCGCTCTGAATAATACTGGATGCATCCTCCACGCAGTGATTACAGATATATACATCGGGACCAGCAACCATGGAACTTACTTCCTGGCTCGACCTGCCGCAGAAGGAGCAGTAGACAAGTTCGTTCTCTTTTTTCTTACTCATTTATGCCGGATTTCATTTTACCGGATTGGCTCTTCTTTGTGTATTTGACCTGGTCTTATAACCGTCTGGCCAAAATAACCCGGTTTATTACTTGTTATCTTTCTCGCGTCTCATCACACGGTCAACCAGTCCGTAATCCTGGGCTTCGTCGGCCGTTAACCACTTGTTACGGTCGGAATCTTCAACAATCTGATCCACCGACTTACCGGTATGATGCGCCAGAACCTCACTGAGCGTACGCTTGATACGGAGGATTTCCTGTGCTTCAATTTCAATATCACTCGCCTGACCCTGCACACCACCCAGCGGCTGGTGGATCATGACCCGCGCATGCGGCAGCGCACTTCGCTTGCCCTTGGCGCCTGCAGTGAGCAGAACGGCGCCCATGGATGCTGCCATTCCCACACATGTGGTGGCCACATCACATTTCACATACTGCATGGTGTCATATATAGCCATACCGGCCGATACGACTCCGCCCGGGCTGTTGATATAGAGGTTAATGTCTTTCTCGGCATCCTGCGATTCCAGGAAGAGAAGCTGTGCAACGATGGTACTGGCAACGGTATCGTTTACGGGAGTACCCAAAATAACAATCCGGTCTTTTAGCAGACGGGAGTAGATATCGTAGGCGCGTTCTCCCCTGTTGGTTGTTTCCACAACCATGGGTATAAGATTATTCTGAATTCGGTCTATATCATTCATATCAGGAATTTCGTACAGGGGTTGTTTCACATTCATGTCGATTCTTTCTGTGTTACGTAATTACTTGATTACTTGGCTTTTTCCTGTTTTTCCTCTTTTTTCTCCCGCTTTTCACGAAACTCTTCTTTCGGGAGTTCATTGATGGTAACAACCTCGTTCAATTTATCAAAAACTTTATTTTCGCGTATGCTGTTACGAAGGTTTTCAAGCTGAGAAGGATTCTGTGCGTAGTAGCTCTTCAGCTGATCGGCTGTGGCACCGTAACGGGCTGCTTCCACAGCAATAAATTCATCAATATCTTCAGGTTTGATTTCGATATCATCAAATTTTTCCTGGAGTTTCTCGCTGATAAATGCCCATTTTCCTTCACGTACAGCAGAGTCTCGCATGCGTTCCTTGTATTCATCAAAATTGAAATCCTCCGGAAGCTGTCCGCCCGACTGCTGTTTGGCATATTCCACATACGATTCCAGGATCTGTTCTTCCATTACGTCCGGGATTTCAAAATCGTGTGCTTCGGTCAGTTCATTTACAACATCATTGCGAAACATGTCGTTGGCCGACTGATCATAGTATTCCTGCATGCTGCTTTTGATATAGCTGCGGAATTCATCAACATTGGCTGCCTGTCCCTGCGACTGTTCTTTGGCGAATTCGTCTGTTAGTTCTGCTTTCTGCATCTCTTCCACTTTTTTCACATGCAGCTCAAATCTGTCGGCATCGTCGCCTTCGCCCAGCTCCATGTTCACAACATCGCCTGCTTTTTTTCCGATAAGGTTTTCGCGGAATTCTTTGGCTCCTTCCTGGCGCAAGTCCAGCTTTTGATCTTCATCGGTTTCACCTTCTACAGGATTGCCTTCGGCGTCGAGTGTTACAGCATCAACGGTAACACGGCTCTCTTCGGTAATTTCACCGTCTGTTTCAGCCCAATTGCCTTGCTTGTCGAGGGTCCGTTCGATCTCCTCTTCCACCTCCTCATCGGATACATCGTGAACCATCTTGTCAACTTTTACTTTCGATAGGTCGGTGAGTTCGAAAGAGGGCTTGGCACCTACCTTGAAGGTAACTTCGAGCTGGTCGTCTTCCCATTTCATATCCACCATCTGGGTTTCCCCGACGGGCTCATATTCGGGCACGATCTCCTTTTCGTACACCTCCTGGACATAGCTGTTGATCTCTTCCATCTCAATTTCCCGGCCAAAGCGTTTTTTTACCAGTCCGATAGGAACATTTCCGGGCCGAAAACCTGGCATCTGGATCTGTTTCTGATATTTTTTAAACGCCTGATTGAATTTGGGGGAAAGGTCTTCCCGGTTTGCTTTGATGGTAATCTCTTTATCTACAGAAGTCAGTTCTTCAACAGAAATGTTCACGTGTGTTCAGTTTGGTTTTAAATAATTTAATGTACCTGCAGTTTCTCTGGCTGTAAGAATGGAGTACGAGAGGGGGGACTCGAACCCCCACACCGGTTAAAGTACCAGATCCTAAATCTGGCGCGTCTACCAATTCCGCCACTCTCGCAGGGCCTTTTCCGGGTTCAAATAATGATTTGAATCAGAGCCTAATAAAATACGGTTTTATCTATCCTGATTCAACCTGTGAGACTTCCTTTAGCTTACTCTTTTTACACACCACATTCCCTTCTTTTTTGTAGTTTTACTTATCGATCCTGATAATCAATTAATCATATCATATCTGACTGATTTAATTCCATGTTCAGAAATCTGCGCCTTGTTTACATAACCACAAAAGACCGGGAAGAAGCACGAAAAATTGGCGAAGAGCTGGTAAAAAGAAAGTTTGTTGCCTGTGTGAATATTATTGACGGTATGGAGTCTATCTACCGCTGGGATGGAGAGATTGTTGCTGAGTCGGAGTGTATTCTCATTGCAAAAACCACACACAGCAATGTATCCCGGCTCACCAAAAAGGTGAAAGAACTTCATTCTTATGATGTACCCTGCATCATTAGCATCAATCTCGCTGAACAGGAGGGAAATGAGGACTACCTGAACTGGCTGATTACATCCGTCCAGCCCCCTCTTCCTCCCGGTGCTGATCTCAAATAGAATACCAGAGCTCAATTTGCTGCATATGCCTGTATCAATACGGACATCCGGCCATGTTTTGACTGCTGCCATTCAGCGGCCGGATGCAATGAACGCCATCAATTTTGACGTGATGAACGGCCTGGAAGAAGCCCTCGAAATGGCCGAACAGGATGAAAGCCTGCGCCTTTTTATGCTGACAGGATCCGGCAACAGTTTTATTGCGGGCGGCGACCTAAAGGAGTTTCATGGCATCCGGGATGCGGAGGGAGCCCGCAAAATGTCGGAGAGGATGCTTGCGATACTGGAAAGGATTGAGCAGCTGGAGTGCTGGACGCTGGCCGCCGTGAACGGACCTGCTTACGGAGGCGGGTGGGAAACGCTGATCAGTTTTGATTTTGCCGTTGCAAGGGAGTCGGCATCATTTGGCTTTACGCAGGGCAAATTCTACCTGCCGCCCGGCTGGGGCGGGCTGACGCGTTTGAACCGTATTGTCGGCAAAAAAACGGCCGATTACTGGCTGGCGTCGCAAAAAATCATCAGCGCAGAAGAAGCATTGCGCGCAGGGCTAATTCAGGATGTTTTCCCGGATGATGAATATGACGGGAAGCTGGAAAAGCTGATGCAGAAGCTGGTGCTCAATGACCGGACTTTTATTGATTATATGAAGAAGAACCACCGAAAAAAGATCACCGAAGAGCTGGAGCCGTTCAGCCGATTCTGGGAGAGTGAGGAGCACATCCGTCGGGTGGAAGAGTTTTTGCGCAGGGGAAAAAAGTAAAGACAGAGCCCTGCATCCAGTCGCATTGCCGGATGATTATTCAATCGGACGCCGGAGGCGTCCAATCTCATTAGCCCCGGGTGTAAACCCGGGATTAGCTATCGGCCGGGTTCGGGCAACACCGGAGGTGTTGAATGGCCTATGGTGGCACATTCCTTGCCAGGACCGGTTGCCAATCTCAACGATTATCTTCTTGACCTCACATTCAACGCCTTTGGCGTTGGGGACAGGCGCCCTTCCCTACCCCGGGCTTCCGCCCGGGGCTATTGACATTGATCCGCTGTTCAGCGGATCGGGGACTGCCAGACAATTTCAATCGTATTAAACGATGATCCTCTGGTAAATTGATCCCTATTGTTTTGAAAAGGATAGCATGGATTTTACAATGTCAGGCGCCGAGCTAGATTTCAGGCATCAAGTCTGCCACAGGAAAGCAGCCAACAACTGTCTATCGGACCGTTAACCATCTCCTGTCCGGATTATTATCCAATCGGACGCCGGCAGGCGTCCAATCTCAATAGCCCCGGGTGGCAACCCGGGGTTGGCTATCGGCCGGGATCGGGCAACACCAAAGGTGTTGAATGGCCTGTGGTGGCACATTTTCGACCTGTAACGGTTGCCAACACAAAGAATATCCCCTTCACCTCATATTCAACGCCTCCGGCGTTGGGGGCAGGCGCCCTTCCCTACCCCGGGCTTCCGCCCGGGGCTATTGACGTTGATCCGCTGTTCAGCGGATCGGGGACTGCCAGACAATTTCAATCGTATTAAACGATGATCCTCTGGTAAATTGATCCCTATTGTTTTGAAAAGGATAGCATGGATTTTACAATGTCAGGCCCCGAGCTAGATTTCAGGCATCAAGTCTGCCACAGGAAAGCAGCCAACAACGGTTTATCGGACTGTTAACCATCTCCAGTTCGGATTATTATCCAATCGGACGCCGGGAGGCGTCCAATCTCAATAGCCCCGGGTGTAAACCCGGGGTAAAGCGATAGCCCGAATTTTGCAACACCGGAGGTGTTGAATGGCTTGTGGTGGCACATTTCCGGACCGGATCGGTTGCCATTATCAACGATGATCCCTTAATCAAACATTCAACGCATGCGGCGTTGTGGGATCTTGCCCCATACCTACCCCGGACTCACGCCCGGGGCTATTCTGATTGATCCGCCGTCCGGCGGATTGGCAGCATCTTTTTAATATCTGAAAGGTCAATATAAATGATTCTCAAGATCAGCCTCACAGGCTGATTCAATCAATTACTTATTCAATATCTGACCACCTGATTTTGTATACCCTCACATCAGCATCACGATCATCAAAATACCTTCTGATAAAAAGGCGGCCCGTTTTATCAATGTGGGAATAATACACACGAACCTCCTGCCCGTAATCAAAATGGTCTGAGATTGTTGTCTGGCCCAAAAAAGTCCCGTTCCGGTCATACATTTCCATGACATCCCTTTTGGTCCCACCACGCTCTTCATTTTCCCGAAAAAAATGAAATATTCTACGATCCGATGAATCAATAAGGTGAGAATAATTAATTACCTGATACCGAAAGCTCCCGGCCCTGCCCGAGGAACTAATTCTGCCAGCTACGTCGGGAATCTCAGAGATTGAATCTATATTATACTCAATGTAATAAGGCGGCTTAAGCCCCGGGTTTACTGCTTCAGTCACCTGGTCTGATTTTACATCTATAAAAAACAGTTTTCCGGCATAGACCATGTGACCGGCCACTAATACATCTCCTCCAACGGGTGCAAGTTTATGCCCAATACCCCTGGCCATATTCTTCTCGATGGGTATCTGATTGTCAAATTGATGTTTGAAAATTTCAAAGTGAGTGGTTTTTGCCTCGTTTTCCCCAAATTGATAAACTCTGACCGCATTAAGATTACTTTCAGTACTGTCTGGTACTTCCATACCCACATAAACAGAGGCAAAACGATCACCGCTTAGCGGGGCAAGTGTCATCGTGGTCATTTCCGGCATATCTTCGTAAAAGTGCTCTTCTACAATGTCCTTACTGATATTGAAGCGAGTCACCTTAAATTGAAACCGATCGAGCACCAAAAGATTGTCATTCTCATCTATGGCAATTTCCGTAATTCTGTTAAACTCGCCGGGGCCCCTTCCCGGTCCGCCAAAACTTTTCAGGTAATCACCCTCCGGGGTATACATGTGTATGGTTCTGCCTCTGTGGTCCGATACGAAAATTCGTCCTTCACTGTCCGTTGCCACGGATTGAGGCATATACAGATATCCGGGTTCTCCAAATTCTGTTTGCTCACCTACTGTAAACAGATACTCGGATTCTACATTTATATTTTGTGCAAACAGGTTGTTCTGAACAACCAATATGAGGAATGTGATCCTGAATAATAATTTCAAATCGAACAATACTATGATTATCGTTTACCAGAAATAACGAAATGACAAGTCATTTTCAAAATCCTTGGTATTTTCCTTTCAGCTCAATCAATAATCGAATCCATATTATAACATTTAACGCCTCCGGCGTTGTAGGATGTTGCCCCATTCCTTCCCCTGGCTTTCGCCCGGGGCTATTCTGATTGGTCCACCGTCGGACGGATTGTCTGGTGTCGGAAGTTCACGTATCAGCCGGCGTGAGTTTGCGTTTTTGGGCTCACTCCCAAATACCAGAGGATGTTCCGGATTATAAATTTCAACCTCTCATTTCAATTTCTTACACAAGGTACTTCTCATCAAAATCAACTTTGTGTTCCTTCAAGAGTGCTCTTAATTCCACGGTAAATGAATCGACCTTGTGCCTCTGTTCCTGATTTTTTATGTATTGAATCAATCTTGACTTTTCTTTCTCGCTGTGCGTAAATGCAGCATATCCATTTTGCCACCCTGAAAATGTTTCGAACAGCTGCATCTCTTTTATAAAACATGTACTCGCAAGCTTTATATCTTTCACCAATCCTGATAAAGATTGATCCGGATGAATATGGCTTAGAATGTGGATATGGTCATCCACACCATTGATTTGATACAGCTTGCATCTCTTGTTCCTTAATATCCCTGTAATAAATCTGTAAAGATCTTCTCTCCCGGGTTTTGTCAGACATGCAGACCGGTGTTTTGTACTGAAAACGATGTGATGATAATTTTTCAGATAGGTATTCATGGTCTCTCCGTTTTTTATGCAAACCAAAATTGTATCTCTCTAACCTTATGAACCGGGATTCAGGATTTCCTTACAAAAAAAATTTATGCCTCACGAATTATTCAACACCTCCGGCGTTGTGGGGAAAGGCGCCCTTCCCTACCCCGGGCTTCCGCCCGGGGCTATTGACATTGATCCGCCATCCGGCGGATCGGGATCTTGGCAGGAGATCTTACCCATTTGGCTGGGCCAAATCCTGAAGGTCACTAACAGATTGGTTTCAGTACATGAAACTATGGTATAGCCATTCATTCCATGCTAAAATATACCACCAAAATTATTTTGGGCCGATACGTTGATTTTCAACATACATTCACAGACGCCGGGAGGCGTCCAAATTCATTAGCCCCGGGTGGCAACCCGGGGTTCGCTATCGGCCGGGATCGGGCAACACCGGAGGTGTTGAATGGTATGTGGTGGCACATTCCTTGCCAGGACCGGTTGCCAATCTTAACGATTATCCTCTTAATCACATATTCAACGCCTTTGGCGTTGCAGGATCATGCCCCATTCCTTCCCCGGGCTTCCGCCTGGGGCTATTGACGTTGATCCGCCAACCGGCGGACTGGATGAGTGTCATAAACCAGAGATCCAGTTTATTTAAGGCAAATAAAATCACACATCGCAAGTCACAAATCGTCCATCACTCATCCTATTCGGCCCACTCCCTGGGATTCTGAAGCACCTCAATAAGTTCCGCCTCTCTGCTGCCTTCTGCCGGCTGAAAATCATAATCCCATCGCACCTGCGGTGGCAGGCTCATGAGGATAGATTCGATGCGGCCGTTGGTCTTCAGCCCAAAGAGCGTTCCCCGGTCGTGAATCAGGTTGAACTCCACATACCGCCCGCGCCGTATCTCCTGCCAGTACTTTTGGGCCGGGTTATAGGGCTCATGAACCCGGTTGCGAACGATAGGCAGGTAGGCATCCAGAAAAACTTTTCCAATATCGGTAGTAAAAGAGTGCCAGTCACCGATGGACCGTTTCTCATCGGCGCGCAGGTAATCAAAAAACAGTCCGCCGATTCCTCTTGCCTCACCCCGGTGGGAGTTGTGAAAATAGTCATCGCACTGCTGCTTGAATTTCGGATAGAGGTCTTTCCCATGCGGATCGCACGCCTCTTTGAACACCCTGTGAAAGTGTTCCGCATCCTCATCCCACAGGTAATAGGGCGTCAGATCGGCCCCGCCGCCAAACCAGGCGTCTGAGACGTTTTCCATCTGCTCATCCTCATACAGCTCAAAATAGCGGAAATTGGCATGAACAGTGGGTACCATCGGGCTTTCTGGATGAATCACCAATGAAATGCCCCCGGCCCAGAACCACCCCTGCTCCACGTTAAAATGCTTCTTAATCGGATCAGGAAGCTCTCCGTGCACGGTTGAAATATTCACCCCGCCTTTTTCAAATACCTCTCCTTTTTCAATCACGCGGGTTCGTCCGCCGCCGCCTCCGTCACGCTCCCAGTTATCCTCGCGAAACGCAGCTTTTCCGTCAACCTCTTCCAGCGCAGAGCAGATTTCATCCTGCAGGTTGTGGATGTATTGGGTAAAAGATTCTTTGGTTGTTGGCATTGGTCGTTTTATTCTTTTTTTAGGGTTAATTAGAAACCCAAATCACAGAGTGCTGTTTAGTAAAGCAAGGAGTGAGTTAATTTATTGGCTACCGAGCCTTTCTAAACACACCCCTGATTCTCGACAGTATCGCTTTGCGATCTGTCTCAAATCGGTCCCCTCTTCCCATTGGGATCCCTTCGGGGCAAGAGGGGACTTTACATATCATGCTTTAAATGGCTTAAAAACCCATAAAATTACTCTTCTGCCTTTTCACTCTCCACTCCCATATTCCTTTACACTATCCACAAACGCCCTGGCGTGATCTACCGGTACGTGGGGCAGTATACCGTGGCCCAGGTTCGCGATGTAGCGCCGGGCTCCAAAACGGTCGATCATCCTTCGGGTCTGCTTCCGGATCTCGGGAATGGGTGCCAGCAGGTGCGTCGGATCGAAATTACCCTGCAGCGTAATCTCACTGCGCGATTTCAGGCGGGCAAACTCCGGGGAGATTGTCCAGTCCAGGCCAAGCGCCGCAGCTCCGCTTTTAAAACTGAGCCGTTCAAGCGCGTACCACGCGCCTTTGGCAAACAGGATCACGGGTACATCCCTGATTGCGTGCGTAATTTCCATCAGGTACGGCATGGCCCACTCGTTGAAATCGTCGGGACTCAGGAGCCCGGCCCAGGAATCGAAAACCTGAACCGCCTGCGCACCGGCGTCCACCTGTGCCCGGAGATAGTCGATCGTGGCTTTGGTCAGTTCTTTCATCACATGACGCGATGCATCCGGATGCTGAAACAGGAAGGCTTTCGCCTTATCAAAGTTTTTGGATCCCTCGCCCTGCACCATGTAGCAAAAGAGGGTCCATGGAGCGCCGGCAAAGCCGATCAGCGGTACTCGTCCGTTCAGCTCCTTCCGGGTGAGGGTGATGGCGTCCATTACATGCTGCAGCTTTTGCGCCACGTCCTCTGCAAGTATGGCAAACGCATCGTCTTCCGTCCGGATCGGGTTTCCCATCACAGGCCCCTTGCCCGGCACCATCTGCACATCGATGTTGAGCGCCTGGGGCACCGTGAGGATATCGGAAAAGATGATGGCTGCGTCCGGCTCCAGCTCATCAATCGGCTGAATGGTGATTTCACAGGCCAGTTCCGGCGTCTCCACACGCTCAAAAAAGGTGTACTTTTTCCGCAGCACCATGTACTGCGGCAGGTAGCGTCCGGCCTGGCGCATCATCCATACCGGCGGACGCTCCACCTCTTCTCCTTTAAGAGCGCGGAGGAAAAGGTCGTTTTTGAGTTCGGGGAAGTTGTGTGACATGATTTATTTAATTCAGGTATTTATAAAATGTTTGGGAATTTGTCCCCCTTATCCCGTGGGGATCCCTATGGGAAAAGGGGGATATTCACATTTCGGAGATGAGCTCTGCTCCAATTCTCAATCTGGTTGAACACACCCCTATATCCCCTCTCGAGAGGGGACTTTTTGGTTTCTTCCTTTAGTTTCAAATATCCTCCATTAATTTGGCCACAAACTTTAAAAACATTTCCGTATCGGGCTGAGGGGAGATATGAACATGCTTCCCGGATTCGATGCTGAGTTCTTCAGCTGTGGTTGAACCGATCGCAAAGAGCTCCGGCAATCCGTTTCGGGTAAATCCACCGCTGTTCCGGAAGGCCTGTACCGCGCTTGGGCTGTAAAACAGGATTGCTTCAAACGTGTTCAGGTTGTCGGGCAGTTCCATCTCATTGAGATCGGTGGCATACACCACTATATCCCTGACCTGTACGTTTGATTCTTTAAGATACTGCCTGAATTCGTCCCTGCGCCGGTTTCCGCAGAAGTGAAGTACCACGGTATCCGCAGGAACCTCACCGTTGAGAAAGTCATCCGCGAGCAGCTGTGCCAGCCCCACGCCATCCTGCCTCTCCGGAGTCCGGATATCCTTTTTATCCCAGCCTGCTTCAAACAGTGCTTCAGCTGTTTTTCCTCCCACGGCATAGACACGCAGGTTTTCGGGAAGATCCAGCCCGGCCCGGCGGAACCGCTCAAACCCTCTGACGCCGTTGGCACTGGTAAAAGCAATTACCATTTTACCTGCCCGGCGTACTGTATCCTGAACCGACAACCAGTTGTCCCGATAGGTGATCGAGATAGCCGGCATTTCAACAAGGACAAGGCCGATTTTCTTCGCCAGCTCTCGCTGATCATCCGACATCTCACGGGTAACAAGTATGGATTGGGTTGCAGACATTGTTGTTGGTTTGGGTTGAATGACCCCTTTTCTTTTAGAGAGTGACCGGAAGCATCACTTCCTACTGTTGTTTCCTCATATCCTCAACCAGCTTATCCGCTCCCTGTGCAAGCAAATTGCGTGCAGCATGTCGCCCCATCTCTTCCGACTCTTCCACCGGCGCTTTTACTTCAATATCATATTGCAGTGACCCGTCAATTTTCAGCACTACGGCGTGCAGAATAACCTCGTCGCCCTCTATCCACGCAAAAGCACCTACCGGGGCGCTGCAGCCGCCCTCCAATTCGTTCAGAAGTTCACGTTCCAGTCGGGTGCAAAGTTCTGTTTCCTTATGATTCAGAATAGAGGTTATTTCAATCATGCGCTCATCCTCTTCCCTAACCATCACCGCCATGGCTCCCTGTGCGGGCGCGGGGACCATCCAGTCGAGGTACTCGCTGATATGATGGTCGAGGCTGATCCGTTTCAGTCCTGCCGCCGCAAAGATCGCGCCGTGCCATTCATTTTCACGCACTTTCCGGAGGCGCGTATTAACGTTTCCGCGGATATTGGTAATTTCATGGCCCGGATAACGGTGAAGCCATTGAGCCTTCCTGCGGTTGCTGCTCGTGGCGATGATCGCGGAGATGCTGTCATCATTCAAAAAACCCGTTCCCTTCGGAGCCACGAGGCTGTCGCGCGGGTCCTCCCGCTCCATCACGGCGGATACGGCGAGTGGAAGCGGGTTATCGGTTGGAAGATCCTTGTAGGAGTGAACCGCTACATCTATCTGTGATTTCAGAAGCGCATCATCGAGTGCTTTGGTGAATACGCCTTTCCCGCCCATTTCAGTCAGCGGTGTGGTGAGATCCAGGTCGCCTTCCGACTTTACAAATACAATCTTTGTGGGGTGACCCTGTTTTTGAAGCTCTTTTTCCACCTGATGCGCCTGCCAGGTTGCAAGCTCGCTGTCGCGCGTTCCAATCCGGATCGGGGAAGCGTCACTCATGTCTGTTTTCCGATTCCAGCTTGAACATACGCGCCACCATTTCCGCCACCTCATCCGAATTGTGGTGATCTCTCAGATGTTCAATGCTGTATGCCGCAATTTTGTTGACAATGCGGCGGGTGAGGTTCTCAATTTTGTCGTAATCGTCGGTCTCGATCTTGTTACGGAAAAAGTTGAGCTCATCTTCGCGAATGGTTTCAAATTTCCTGGTAAGCGCCTTGATGGTCGGAACTACCCGCTGCTCATTGAGCCACAGCTTGTAGTCGGAAAACTCTTCAGCGAGGATATTTTTGACAGCCGGCACCTCCTGCTCGCGCTGCCTGTATGCCTCATCAGTCACATCGCTGAGCATATCCATGTTGGCAACATCGATAAAATGGAGTGAAGCAACCTCTGGATCGATGTTTCGGGGAACGGAAAGGTCCAGCATTACCCTGAACTTCGGGTCTTTCAGCGACGGTTCCATGTGTTCCATGCAGATCACCGGTTCGGAAGCTCCGGTAGCCACAATTACCAGGTCGGCTTCAGCGATCTGTTCCGGAAGATGGTCCATGTCGGCCACCTCCAGGTTGAATTTATCTGCAACAAATTCTGCACGGTCGCGTGTGCGGTTTACCAGCGTAAGCTTGCTGGCGCCCAGGTTCACCAGGTTTTTGCAGGTCACCTTTCCGATTTTGCCGGTTCCGACAAGCAGAATATTCTTACTGGTGAGGTTATCGAATGTACGCATGGCAAACTGTATCGCCGCATACGCCACCGTGGCCGCCCCCCTGCCGAGCGAGGTCTCGTTCCTGGAGCGCTTGTGTGCACGAAAAACGTGCTGCATCAGCCTGTGAAACTCTCCTGAGACCATGTCGCGTGATGCGGAATAGTCGTATCCTTCCTTCACCTGTTTTACAATCTGCAGGTCGCCCAGAATCTGGGAATCGAGGCCGGTTGCAACACGGAACAGGTGTTCTACCGCACGTTCGCCCTCCATTTCAAAACCGTAGCGGTGAAATTCGTCGAGGGTCCCCTTGGAGTAGGTAGTAAGAAGGCGGATGAGCTCGCGTGTGGTGGCGCCTTCTGCAAAAATCTCGGTGCGGTTGCAGGTTGAAATCACAAAGAGGCTGTTGATGCCCTCCCTGCAGGCGCCGTCAAGAAGCATGGTGCGCCCGTGCCGTCCAAGGCTGAATTTTTCACGCACCTCCACCGGAGCATCCCAGTGATTGATGCCAATAACCGTAAAATCCTTAATTGTCGGATGAACCATCCCTTACGTTTTAACTGCTGACTTTTCGCGACGTGCACTGCCATTTTCGGGCACGGCGTCTGATTGCTGATCCCATTGAACGGCCCCTTCGGAAATTTCATGCTTCAGGACATTGACGGTCTCTTCGGCCAGCGCCCTGATATATCCCGGATGGTCGTTCAATCCATTCATCACCTTGTAGTTCTCAAACTCAAAACCTTCCTCTTCCATATCCTCAACGAGCTCCACCCCGAGCTCGTATAGCGTCTCGATATGATCGGTCACGAACGCGATCGGAATCATAAGAAAATTTTTGATTCCATACTCGAGATGCCTCTCCACCAGATCCTCAGTATTGGGTTGCGTCCATTTCTGGGGACCCACTCTTGACTGAAAACTGAGCCAATAGGAATTTTTCTCCTCTCTGCGGGCCATCACGGCTTCCATGGTCTCTTTAATTTCGACCGTGTAGGGATCACCGCTTCGTACTTCCAGCAGGGGTGTTCCGTGAGCACTGAAAATGAAATGCGTTTTTTTGCGGGTTTCCTCATCCATCTCAGCAAGCGCTTCATCGATCCGCGCGTTAATCGCTCCCAGGTAGCTTTCATTATGGTAGTAGTTCTTCACATGAAACTCCTTCCAGGGCTTGTTGCCGTCGGGAAACTTCTCCTTCACCACATTTTCCCAGTCGCGGAAGCTGCTTCCGGTGGTGGTCCATGAAAACTGTGGATAGAGCGGCATCAAAACTGTATGAGTAATACCGTCTTCCACCATGTCGTCCATCACTTGGTCTGCAAATGGAAGCCAGTAGCGCATACAGGTGTAGACTTTAACCTCATGCCCGGGCATAATTTTTTTGAAATATTTTTCAAGGCCTCTTCTCTGCGCTTCTGTCAATCCGTTAATCGGTGAGCAGCAGTCAGAAACAACTTTATTCTTTCGGTTAAAGCAGTGCTTGTTCCCTGTACAGCCGTTCGGACATCCGTTAATTTCCTTGTAATCTTCAGCCACGCTTGGCGCACGGAATTTGGAGATCACATTCGAAAAAGCTTTTTGAGTGACCCCGCCTCCGAGCTTGATGATATCCTCGTCCCGAAAGAGGTTTTTGAGGAAAATTCTCACATTGTCCTCATGGGTGGGACCGCCGAGGTTCATCAGTACTACTCCAATACGCATAGACATTTATCAGAAATGGCTGTTTTAGTCTTATAAGGCTTCAATTGTCAAAGAAACCGTTTTTTTGTGAAGCAATCGTGAAGAGCAAATTCATGATCCCGCCCTGCCGAAACCGCTTCACGCCTGATGAGATGAGCTGTTAACAAAGTTAAACAAACGATTAATATAAATATTTGCATTATAGGTGCAGCTCAAAGTAGATTCGGGTCGCTACCTGCTCATTGAACTGTTCTTCATGCAAAAATATCAGGCCGAGCTAATCGGGGTACTTTTTTTAACGCTTGCAATCGGACTCACATCCAGTCCTCTTGCCATCGGTTTGATTCTCGGCACCTTGGTCTATCTTTTTTCGGATGCTTCAGGTGCGCACCTGAATCCGGCCGTTTCTGTTGCCTGCTGGGCGAGGGATGAAATCAGCACGAGGCAGCTCTGGAGCTACCTGATGGCGCAGTTAAGCGGTGCAGTACCCGCTGTGGTCTTTTTATGGTGGTTTACAGGCGGTACCTATGCGCCGATGCCTGAAAGTTCTGTGGGTACACTTCGATTTATCGCGCTTGAGCTGATCCTCTCACTGTTATTTGTGCTGACGTACCTGGGCATGATGTATCCTCCGCGAAGGAGGAAAAATCCCGCATTCGGATTTGTCATCGGCCTTGTGTTTGGGGCCTGCTACATGATTACGATACCGATTACCGGCATGGGGCTGAATCCCGTTACCACCACCATGTTTATTGTTGCCGACACGCTGAACAACGGCTACTCCTACTACTATCTCCCCGTCTATCTGATTGCTCCTTTGCTGGGAGGGCTCGCAGCCGTTTTCATTTATGGACGTGTTATCAGCCCCGGGAAAGATCGAAGCTGAATTCGCTGCCCTCGCCCGGTTTGCTTTTTACTCTGATATCCGTGCCATGAGCATTCAGGATGCTCTTCACGACAGCCAGACCAAGTCCCGTGCCGCCCTTATCCCTTGACCGTGCCTTGTCCGTACGATAAAAACGGTCGAACAGCCGTTCGAGGTGTTCAGGTGATATTCCGATCCCGGTATCGCGTATCGCAACGCTCACGCTGTCTTCATATTCATCGACCACAATGCCGATCTCTCCTTCAGCGGTATATTTCACGGCGTTTGAAACCAGGTTTTCGATCACCTGCTCAATTTTGTCCGGGTCGGCATGCACGGTATGCGGAGCTTCGTCGTATCGTAGTGAGAGGCCCTTCAGCCGCGCCTCGTCGCGATAGAGTTCAACGACATGCCTTATTATCTCACTTAGGTCGAATGTTTTCTTTTCAATAAAATAGCTGTCGGAATCGTACCGCTGAAGTGTGAGCAGATCCTTGAACAGCCGATTAATTCGTTCGGTTTGGCGCATCGCCGTTTGCAGGTAGTGATCACGCTTGCCCGGATCCAGGCTCTGCATCTGAAGCATTTCAAGCGAGCCGGCAATGGTGTGCAGCGGGTTACGTATTTCGTGCGTAATGTCCGCAAAAAACTGCCTCTGCTTTTCGTACAGTTTTTTAATCTCTTCATTGTCGGAGCGAAAACGTTCAGCCATCCTGTTCAGGGAAGCGGCAAGATCACCGAATTCGTCCTTGCGGTCGAGATTGAGCGTACGGTTCACGTTTCCCCCCGCAATATCCCTGGCGGCCGACTCGAGCTGCAGTATGGGACGTGAGATGTATCTGGAAAAAAGAATGCTTACCAGGATTACAAGCCCCATCGAGATAAACATCCCGCTGTATATAATCCACCGGATCGTTTTAATCGGCTCGTAAAGGCGGTCTTTCAGGATGCTCACTTTCAGGTAGGCGGCCGGATTCTGATCCGCATCCAGGCTTCGGTACGTTTCGAGCCGCTCACTGCCCTCTGAGTCCGGCAGATAGGTGCTTTCCCGGTCGGCGATCATCTGAAGGATGTTTTCGCTCAGAACTTCTGCCGCCTGGAGCTCTGCGCTGTAGGGAACCTCGGCAAAGAGTACGCCCTCTTCATCGTACACAGCGATGCGATAGCCGGAGGTTCGTGCGGCTTCATTCAGGTTGGTGTCGAAGCCAGGGCCGGGCTGCAGGTTCTGGATGGTAATGGCAAGCCACTCGGAATCGTTGATAATCTGCTCTCTTCCCGCTTCCAGCAGATAATTTCTGATAAAGAGAATAGAGTAGCTGCTAATGGCCGTGATACCGAAAATCAGCAAGAGAATGAAGGTCCATGCCAGTTTTGCGCGGATGCTCATGGGCGGGTTCGGTTCAGTTAATTGATCAGGTCCCGGTTCATTCCGTACCCCATTCCCCGGTACGTTTTAATCATATCGGCATCTTCCCCCAGTTTCAGCCTCAGATTCTTAATGTGCACATCCACCGTGCGGTCAAATACAAAGCGATCGTCCCCGCTGATATGCTCCAGGATTTCCTGACGGGTGTACACTCTTTTCGGGTTCTGGAAAAACAGCTCCGTCAACGCATACTCCGTGGAGGTGAGGTCGATGCGCTGATTGCCTGAATAGAGATCTTTGCCCGCCGTATCCAGGTAGAGAGATCCGTGCTGGATCCATTTGCTGTTTTTGGGATGCTGCCTCCGCAACAGGGATTCGATATGCGCTTTCACCAGTTTCAGGCTGGCAGGTTTGGATATGTAATCATCGGCTCCAAGTTCCAGCCCCTCTATTTCATCCTTCTCCTTGTCTTTGGCCGTAAGAAAAATGACAGGAATATCGCTGAGTACGGGGTGTTTGCGAATCACTCTGCAGATCTCCTTACCGTTTACGTGCGGAACCATGATATCGAGCACCGCAACCTGGATGTCGCCGGCCTCTTTATCGATGATATCCAGCGCCTCGCGGCCGTCGCGCGCAAGTAACACGCGGTAGTCGCTCATTTCCAGAAAATTGGCCAGCATTTCGGCCGGCTCCTGCTCATCTTCAACTAATAGAATGGTTTGTTTCGGCTGCATGCAGATGATAGCTTTTAAAGGGTACGGTTTTTACCTTGGATTATCGGCCGACGGGCAACTCCCGTTTCGACATCGCGGTTGAAACGTGTTGCATTTACAATACTACTTGAATCAAACAATACCATGGGCCCAGAAAAAAAAGTCATTTGGATCACCGGCGCCTCATCGGGTATCGGTGAAGCACTGGCGTACGAATTTAACAAAAAAGGGGCACACTTAATTCTTTCTTCACGCAGGCCTGAAGAACTGGAACGGGTTAAGATTGCGTGCGAGAATCCTGATGAGAGCGTTCGCATCCTGCCGCTGGACCTGGCTGATACACAGAGTCTGAACGCCAAAACTAAAGAGGCCCTTTCCATGTTCGGCTCCATCGATATGCTGATCAACAACGGGGGTATCAGTCAGCGAGCCTATGCGGTGAACACCTCCATGGAGACCGTGCGGCGAATCATGGAGGTGAACTTTTTTGGAACCATAGCTCTCACCAACGCGGTGCTGCCGCATATGATTGAGCAAAACTCCGGACATATTGTGGTTATCAGCAGCGTGATGGGCAAGATTGGCACCCGGTACCGCTCGGCCTATGCGGCATCCAAGCACGCGCTGCACGGCTGGTTCGACTGCCTCAGGCAGGAGGTGTATGAACACGATATTGACGTGAGCCTGGTATGCCCCGGCTTTGTGAAAACCAATGTCACGGTAAATGCCCTTACAGGCGACGGCGACAAATACAACAAGATGGAAAAGGCCCAGAAAAGCGCCATGCCGGCCGACGAATTTGCCAAAAAGCTGCTGCCCAAACTGGCCAAAAAGAAAGAAGAGATCTATATCGGCGGCTCTGAAATCCTGTCTGTTTACGTAAAACGCCTCTCGCCACGGCTGCTGAATATGATCTTGAAAAAAGTGCAGGTGACCTGAGGGAACAAAAGAACGGACGAACAGACGAACCGAGAAGGGTAAAGTTCCAAATAACAAGCACCAAATTCCAAGTACTCCCCAACTCCAAGTACTCCTAACTCCAGGCACTGCTTTAACCCAGTTTTTTCCTCTTATTGAGATAGGCCATTAACTCGGTTGATCGGTTGTACGGTTTGTCTGTTGCTCGGTTGCTCGGTTGCTCGGTTGCTCGGTTGAATATTTCGTACTGTTTCCATCGCTCCTCCCGAATGTTCGGGATCGGGGCAAAGGCCGAGGAGATTATGAATGTTTGGCGGCGAGGAACAGTCCCGATTCCACACCAAATCTAGCGCGCCGTCCATTACTAAACCCACAGCTTTCATCCCGACCGGAACCGTAAGCCAACGGTGGAGCGGAGGGATCCCCGAATCGTGCAACGGGGCAAACTTTGGCAAATTCCCACTTCTTACGGGTTCGGCGATCCCTCGATTCCACCGCTCCGGAAAAAGCATCCGGACCGGTTTCACTTGGGATGACAATGGCACGATATTACAATGGCGGCGCATCCTGATACCAAATAGAACTATGGCTTTCCAGCGCCGCTTTAAAGTATGTCAGTGTGTCGGGCAATGGTGAAACGTCAAACGGGAGACAGGAGACGGGTGTTGATTGATGACTGACGACTTGTGACTGGCGATTTTTTAGCCTATCTCAATACTCAGTACTCACTACTCATGACTCCTAACTCCAAGTACTCACCCTAATCGTTTCCTCTTATTCAGATAAGCCAGAAGCGCCAAATCGAAGGGGCTCATGGTGTCTATTTCCTCGAAATCGATGCGGGAGTCGTTGCATGCGATCTTAAATTGGGTGGTGTACTCTTTTACCTTTCGCTTGTACTCCTCGCGAACCTGTGCGGGAATCACCTCGAGTTCGGAACCGGTTTCCATATCCTCAAAAAGAAACTTGCCGTCCGGAAAATCGAGTTCGCGCTCGCTTTTGTGCTCAAGTATGTTGAACAGCAGCACTTCATGTTTTTTGTGGCGAAGATGGCGCAGTGCCGACAGCAGCGGCTCATGGTTTTCCACGTTTTCAAAGAGGTCCGACATCACAATCACCAGGCTGCGGTGCTTCAGCCTTTCGGCCAGGTGATGAAGCGCTTCTGCTGATGCGGACGAACGGCGCCGGGTTCCGTACTCATCCTCCTTCTCATTGCGTTCCCTCTCCAGCTGCTCCTCCAGTTTGGTGTAGAGCAGCCTAAGGTGACTGTAAGACGACCTTGCAGGGAGCATTTCGCGGATCTCCTCATCGAACAGGGTGAGTCCGCATGCATCCCGCTGGCGATGCAGCATGTACATGAGCGAACCGGCCAGGTGAATGGCATATTGCAGCTTGCTCCACTCCGCAAAGTATTTGAAACGCATGGAACTGCTCACGTCAAGCACCACGTAGGCGCGCAGGTTGGTTTCGGCCTCGTAGCGCTTTATATAAAAACGCTCCGTTTTGCCGTACACCTTCCAGTCAATATGACGGAACTCATCACCCTGGTTGTACGGCTTGTGCTCCGCAAACTCGACGCTGAACCCGTGATACGGGCTCCGGTGCAGGCCGGAGATAAATCCCTCCACAATGGTCCGCGCCTTCATTTCAAGCGGCGCCAGGCGGGTGAGGATGTCGGGGTTGAGGATCATGGATGTAAAGTACAATGAATCTCTTAGAGAAGACAGGGTACGGAACAGAAGAACGGATGAACGGATGAACAGAGAAACCGATAAAGGAAATAATATGTGATTTGCGACCGGCGACTAGTGACTTGCGATTTATTATAGTGTGTGAGTCATAAGGCAGAAGTGAAAAGTGAAAAGTATGCCCTGAGCGGAGTCGGTGGGTGAAACTTAAGACCGGGGACCGACGACCGGCGACCGTGAACCGTGAACCGTGAACCGTGAACCGTGAACAACCTACAACAAACAACTGACCACCCAAACATATAAACACGTTGTCACATTAACACTTTAACACCATACCGTTTTCCCTTATCTTCATGGTCCCTGTTTTGGAAAAGAACAGCGGCCTGTCTATCATTAAAATCTGCCATGACAAAAAAGCAATCCATATATACCTCTGCTGATCAGCTTGATTTCACAATTTCGGATCTGCAGGCTATGCCCGTACCGTCGGAAGTGCTGATGGTAAAGCCGACCTATTTCGACGTGGAGTACGTCATAAATCCCCATATGAAGGGACATGTTGGCCGGGTGGACAAAATGCAGGCCCAGAATGAGTGGGAGCACCTGGCCGATGCCTATGAAGAACATGGGTTCCGGGTGCACATGCTCGACGGGATGCGGGGCATGCCCGATATGGTATTTTGCGCCAACCAGAGCCTCCCTTTTATCGATACGGATGGCACACGGAAGGTAATCATGAGCATCATGCACGCCGAGCAGCGCAAAAAGGAGGTGGATGCCATTGAGGCGTGGTATCGCACACAGGATTATGAAATTTTGCACCTCGATCCGGAGAAAGTATCCGATTTTGAAGGCATGGGCGATGCCATCTGGCATTTCCGCCGCCGGCTGCTGTGGGGCGGATACGGGTTCCGTTCGTCCATTGAAGCGTATGAAGAGGTCTCCCGGCTGCTGGATACGCCCGTGATCGCCCTCGAACTGGTGGATGACAAGTTTTACCATCTCGATACCTGTTTCTGTTCCCTCGATGAGAAGACGGTTCTGGTATATCCGGACGCATTTACCAATGAGGGAATGAAGCTGATTCACGCTCTGTACAAAAACGTGATTGAGGCCACATCCTATGAGGCGGAAAAACTCTTTGCCGTCAACGCCGCGTGTCCCGACGGCAAGAACGTATTCATCCAGCAGGGCTGCACCGACGTGAACAAAAAACTGCGCGACGCCGGCTTTGCCGTACACGAGTTCAGCACCTATGAATTCATCAAGAGCGGCGGCAGCGTGTTTTGTATGAAGATGATGCTGTGGCGCTGAGCAATGTTCAATCGCGCAACCTGCAATGATCAATATATAAGTTGGTGCATGGTGCAGGGTGCAGGGTGCAGGGTGCAGGGTGCAGGGTGCAGGGTGCAGGGTGCAGGGTGCAGGGTGCAGGTAAAAGTTGTTGGAAATCAGAGATCAGAGTTCGCATATCTCCAATCAGAGATCCTCTCCCCGTCTCACTACTCACTACTCACTACTCACTACTCACTACTCACTACTGAAAAATCGAATGATTTCCCCGCAAATCACATTCAAAATTATCAGTATTTTATCGAAATCTATTGACCATAGACCATAGACCACCAACCACCCCCCCAATAATCAATCATCAATAATAAATAATCAATCCCCTCTCCAATGCATCGCATCTCTGTTCTTATTCCCATTCTTTTCCTGGCAATAACCTTTCCCGCTACCGCCCAAGTTCTCAACGTGGAGCAGGTCCGGGCCGACTCGGATACCACGGGTTGGGTCGGGGAACTGGGCTTCGACCTTTCCCTGAACAAGTTCAACGACCGCGTTCTCAAAACCGGCGGCGAGGCAAATGCTTCCTATTTTTCTCACCTCCACCAATACATTCTCCTAACACAGCTGGATATCGTTACGGTGGACGGAAATCCCCTGGTGAGTGACGGGTATTCGCATTTGCGCGCAACACTCCTTCGAAAAAAACCACTGTCCCCGGAGCTGTTCACCCAGTACCAGTACAACAACAACCTGGATCTGAAAAACCGCGCGCTTGCAGGCGCCGGTGTGCGCTATAATTTTCTAAATGGAGAGAGTATAAGCGGATCATTTTCAACCGGACTCATGGCCGAGTATGAGGAATGGGAACTTTCAGACACCGAAACGGTGGAGAACACCTTCCTGAAAAGCACCAGCAACCTGGTGATCCGCGGTCAGCTGAACCCGCAGGCGTCACTCACACTGATCGGCTACTACCAGGCCCGGCCCGACCGCTTCTTTGAGCCCCGCGTCACATCCGAAAACCGCCTTACCCTGCGCATCAGCGAACGGCTCAGCTTTCGGGTGAACTTTACCTTGATGTACGACACGGATCCGGTGATCGATGTGCCGAACCTGACGTACGAGCTCAAGAACGGACTGGTGTTTACGCTTTAAAGCAAGGTTGGTTCACCGCCACCGAAGTCTCGGGGCAGGCAACGGCGCTAAGGGCGCGGAGTTTATTGGGGCTTCATGGTGAGATTTGTGGGGATTGCCACTGAGGCACGGAGAATGGATATATAATTTTTCCCTTCCGTGTTTCGCTTCGCGGGGAAAAGATGAGCCGTGGCTATATTGAAGTATCACAAACTATGACGCCGGGCATTTTTTATATCTTCATCCATTTCGTCTGCAGAATAATTGATTACTGAAACATTATAATCGGCAAGCAGCTCCATAAAGGTTTCTTTTGAATATCCGGCCAGTTCAGCAGCCTGACCCAGCGTCAGTTTCCCTCTTTCATACAATTTGGACGCCAATGACATTCTCGCCTCGTTGTCATCGATATCGGCAGTATTTGGTATGTTTATCGTCAGCGTTTTCATAACAAAATGTACTTAAATTTTCTCATTAACGATAATGAGAGCCTGATGTTCTACAAGACAGGCTTTTAATTAAGATTAAAGACTCTGTCGCCTGTCTGGAAGTCTCACCGCGGGGGCACGGAGGGCGCGGAGGTTTTTGTGTGGGGCTTCATAGCGAGATTTGAGGGGTTGCCACAGAGGCACGGAGAAAAGATGGATACTTATTCCCTTCCGTGTTTCACTTCGCGGGGAAATGATGAGCTGTGGCTATTATACAGTATCCCGGTTTTGCTGCAGCCATGAAAGAATATCAGAACGGAGTATGCAGCCGCAGTCCATTTGATCGTATTGGCAGTAGAGGGAGAATGATTTCGCCCAATAAAAGTCATCAAGTTGATGGATTCTATCCAGCAATAATGCTGAATTTATCAATTAAGAGTTAAGTTGCAGTTTCTATTTATCTCTCCAATTGGCGTCTCCGGATTAAACACGTTCATTATCTTTTCAGATAAACACAGAATGATGCTCTATGCCAAGTGTAATCTATATATTCGAATAGTTGATCTTATAAACATGGAGCCTTACCTCTCCAATCGGGGTAGTTACATGAAACAATACTTTATCACCGTAAATGCCCAACATTTGCAGCTCATTCTCTGAGGGCGGGATCGTTACCATGGTTTCATACTCGCCGTCGAGGCTGTAAATATCGATTTCATCCCGTGCGCCAAACTCCTTATTTCGATGTACCCACAACCAGTTACGGTCGCAGATTTCTATATTGCTGTAGATATGCTTGAACTTTCGTCCCTGCGCAATCCTGGCCGCATACTCCGGATGAATGCTGTTGGCAGCATCAATTCGTACCTGCATCTCCTCCTCTGAGTAGTAGACCACCTTTGAGCTCTTTCCAAACTCCCTGATTACTTCTCCTTCAGTATTGACAAGTCTTATCGGATATTGATCTATCATTCCGGAGGCAACGATGACCCCGTCATCCGTTATGGCAAGGTTACTGCCCGAGTCAAATGGGCGATTTACATCAAACCAATCCCTGATTACATAAGTAAAAAAGGGTGACACCTGTCCGGTATTCCTATCAATCTCCGAAATTGTCACTCTATCGAACCCGCTGGGCAACCGAGCAAATGGCCTTGTAAAAATAAACAGTGACCTGTTGGCTTGAATGAATTGGGTTCCTGCTCCGGCTCTGTAGGGTATGTCCGTAGAGTAGCTGAAGTCGGGGTTCCAAATCGAAATGCGGAGGTTTCTGCTATCAACCACATAAATATAACCATCCTGATCTGTGGTAATATTTCTCGGGGTTTGAAATTCTCCGGGCCCCCTGCCTGAGCGCCCAAATCGTGTCATGTATTTTCCTTCCTTGTCAAAAACCAGGATGGTCTTTTGATCCATATCGGTATAAAGGATCTCTCCGCCGCCCATGATGGCAGCCCCTCCAAACCTCCCCAATATGGCATCATCACTATCAGCAATTACCGTCTCCAAATGCAGGGAAACCGGTTGAACTGACTTGTCATGTTCATTATCCTGGGTACTAAATCCTAGTAATACGTATAGAATAAATAATTTAAGGGCCATTGTGCACTAACTAATTATACAAAAGTAAGATTTTGTTATTTACTTATTCCGTTACTCGTTCAACTCTATAACGAACAACCGTCTGTAACCCGGTCTCTGCATCCTCTTCCCGGGTGTAGAAATAATCTCCCTGGATGTGTGTAAATGTACTTCCATTGATATACGGAGGGGCTTCCCGATCTCCGGGCCAACGAAATTTCCCAATCAACTCTCCATTAGTTTCAATAACCCACCATTCAAGTTCATCTTCTGTTTCTGTAAATGTTGAAATCCATAATCGTTCATTGTCATCAGACCACATGGATTGCATTATCGGCCAAACTTTTGGTAATTCTACACTTTCAGCTATGTCCATTGTCATTTTGTTTGCAGAATTTCGGGCATCCTCTCTTGTTACGGGAATTCTTGGGACAGGATAATAAAACCCTTCAATCACATCCCCCTCTTTATTCAGTTCACGTATGAAAAGTTCATCCGAATCAGCAATGAAAATCCGACCGGTGGGGGTAACGGTAATCAATGGTTTTTTCTGAAAAGAAAACTGTTTCATAATGCTGCCCATATTCGAATCTCCCCAGTTTTCCAGTACCTCATTTTGTTTTAGAACTTCCTCTCCCAACTCTTGATAAGCACTATCAGCGGTGAAGTAGTGAATTGTTGCGGGCGTATCTTCAAAGGCTCTTTGAGGGGCTTTATATGCAAGGAGCCTTGTTTCATCATCGATGAAATAGTGCCTCCAAAATCGTTTGCCACTCAATTGACCGGCACTGTTTAAGTTGTTCAGATCGATACTGACCGTTTCCAGTAATTCAAAAGAGTCTGTTGAGTATGTGGTAATCCGTGATAATGCTATATCAACTACATATAGCCTATTTGAACGCACGTTTAAGCAACATATACTGTTAAACTCTCCCGGCCCCCGGCCACTTCTGCCAAGACTCGTTATATAATCCCCATCAGAAGAAAACAGATGGATTGTTAATGTCCCCGGCGCAATATCCCAAATATAAACCCTGCCTGAGTCGTCTGTAATAAACCCCCTGACATTGGCAAAAAACAGATCATCACTGTCTCCGAACTCCTGGTCCTTAATGAGCCTGATGGTATCTGCATTTTCAAAATCTTCTTCAGAAAAGACTGTCACGTTCTCTATTTCCATGATATAATCCGGCACTTTCTGCTCGGAACCTCTGCCCGAACAGGCCGCAGCAATAACAACTGAGAGAATTACCACGGAAACTCGGAGAAAGAGAGAGTGCATGGAATGGAATAAAGATTGTAACGTAAGATTTTACTGAACTTAAATACGAAATCGGGTTCATGTGCGCAACCTGTTTTTTCACCGCCCCGAAGTCTCGGGGCTAAGGCCGCGGAGTTATGTGGGGCTTCATAGTGAAATTTCAGGGTTGCCGGGGGGTTGCTACGCCCCATGGGGATCCCTGCGGGAGAGGCACGGAGAAAAGACGTATAAATTTTTCCTCCGTGTTTCGCTTCGCGGGGGAAATGATGAGCCGTGGCTATTATACAGTGCCCCGGTCTTGCTGCAGCCATGAAACGTGTTACCACGAATCATTTTAAACATCTGGATTTCATTTATCCAAGGTCAATTCAATAATCATTCTTTCACCGGTTTCCATATTCTTGTATCCATACAACTTATCTCCGGAATATGATATCCCAAGCAAATAGGTGGGTACTGTAATGTGCCGCACTTTATCGCTTTTCGTATGATAGTGAATCAATAGACCCGTATCACTTCCGGCATCAAAGACCCGCAAAATGAGGCTACCGTTATGTGCTACTAAATGATCATAATAGGGTAAGGTCTCGGTTTCATTAATGGCCGTTTCTACCGTGGGAGAACTTTCTATCAGACGATCATATCTCTTTTTTAAATACTCCCTCTGTGCATCAGAATTTTTTCGCTCACTGAGCGTGATCGCGGACAGGGTATCCTTTTCACCGGATATTAGATTGTAGGCATACACATTGGTCTTTTTAGACGTCATGTAGTAAAACCACTCTCCATCGAGATCCCAATGGGTCATGCTTCCCAGGAAGTTATCCATCTTTCCGATGGCCTCCTCACTTATGGGTATTTTATCATTACCGGGCAGTTCAAGGAGCCGGTTTACGGGCTGAAATTCCTCATTCAGTTCATAGAGATAAAAGATATTATCCCACGTCTCATAATCAGTCAGGCTCATAAACACCCCAAAAAACCCGAATTCCGTTACATATAAGCTGCTCATATGACTGTTTGCCTCATGTTTGTACGTGACGGTATTTTTTAGTGTGAGCTTACTCGTTTCATTATCCAGGCTATACATATGAACCCGATTCAGACGCTTGTCAAGAATGTAGATTGAGCCATCAGGGCCACGCTCAATTTGATTGATGAGCGCATACTCACCGGGCCCCCGTCCCTGTCCCCCCGTTTTTGAAAGCATTGTACCGTCTCGTTTAATAACTTTCAAAAACTTATCTGCATAATCGGACGCTAAAATATAGACCGAGCCTTCTAATGCATAAACGTGCAAAACGTTATACAGATCGGGGCTATCAATGAATGATTGCCGCTCTACCTCCAGTTCATCAGTTGATGACATGACACTCTCAATGAATGGATCAACCAAGAGATCATCATTACCCGGGGTTTCTGAACAAGAAAGCCCAAATAAAAACAGGAAAATAAATTGAACGATCGTTCTGATTTTCATTGAGATGTGTCATTCATTTTTTCAGCAGGACCCGGGTCCGCCACCATCACATTGAGCCATGCAGCAATTTGTCTGGCACAGATTGGAGTAACCCTTAATCGATTATAATTAAACATTTTGAATCTTCATCCGCTAATATATTTGGAATATATTCACCGCAGAGACGCAGGGCACGCAGAGGTTTTTTTGGGGGCTTCATGGCGAGATTTGGGGGATTGCCACTGAGGCACGGAGAATGAATATATAATTTTTCCCTTCCGTGCCTCTCGTTGACCCCTATGGGGTGTGGCTACAATGGTTAGCCCCAATCTCATCGCCTCTCCTCAAGTTCAATCCTATATTTCACAATTACCTGAAGCCCGGTTTCCTTATCGGTTTGGCGGGTGTAAGCATACCCGTTCTTCACCACCTCAATCGGTTCATCGCGGGGCCATTCGAATTGGGTGATCAGCTCTCCTGACTCGTCAACTACCCACCACTCATGACTGTCCAGGTCTTCAATGATGGTAGCGACCCAGAGCCGGCCCCTGTCGTCCACCAGGATATCTTCGAGGGCGGGCCAGGTATCCGGTATTTGTTCTTCCGGCGCGTTCTCAATTACGCTCACCCGCCATTCAAATACACCCTCTTCATAGTCACTGATCTGCTGGCTGATCGCATCCTCACGGGTAAACACCGCGTTTTGATACGGTGCATAGTACGTCCGCTGATAGTTTCCGGCGGCATCATATACCTTAATTAAAAATTCGCCGGAACGCGCCATATAGATGGCGTTCTCCGATGTTGTGATCAGGGTTGACCCCAGGAATTCAAACTGGGTAAACCGGTACTGCCCTTCCACCGTGGCCGACAAGGCCTTATAGGCCGGCAGCGTAAACAGGCTGTCCAATTCAAGTTTTCGGTTACGATCCATGAGATGATAGATGCGAAACCTGTTGTTCAGATTATATCCTTCATATGACGGATTGGGAACCAGCCGTGACGTAAAATTGACCAGGAATCTGTCGGGGTTGATAAAGACAAAGCCGCTTTGCATGAGGCCGTCCAGCCAGGCAACCTCCCTTTTGTTGATGGCCTGAATATGGATGGTACCGGACTCTTCATACGTATCCAATGAAAATGTGCTTAGCCTCATCATCATCGGGTCGTAAACGTGTATATATCCGTTTGAGAACTTAGGCCCTCCCATGGCACGAAACTCACCCGGGCCCGACCCTTCCCTACCAAAATGGGTGAGGTACCGCCCTGACTGATCAAAAACATGTACCCGGTGCTGCATGGCATCAGCTATATACAATTGCCCGTCATCATCAATGTCAAATTGCCCCAGCCTGCCAATAAGATTATGTTCCGAGCTTGCAAAAACGGCCTCTTTTTCCAAAAAAATGGTTAATAAACTGTTCTCCTCATCAGATACAACGAGCAGGTTTTCAAGCTCCGGTATGTTACTTGCATCTTCATGAGAACACCCCATCATGAATAAGATCAGGATTACAAAAAGCACTGACCTGAATATTGTAGTTTTAATATTCGACATAGTATTATTGTAAAAAAATGTAGCAAGGGCATAGAGAAATTCTGCCCCCGCTGTCATTCTTAATGTATTGCTAAATCGGAGCATTGTCCCCACGATCCGCTTGAATAAGGCCCATTCCGTCTGCAAGCCATGTCTGGATCTTCAGTGGTTAGCTCATACGTGATTTCCACTGCATCAGATCCATCATCATTCCAGCAAATCAGGCAATTCGTGCATTCATTTTCAGTGCAATCATGGTTTCCTGCCATAATCATCTTCATTTCACTACGGTTCAAAACGCCTTCTACTTGTGATAAGATTGATGAATTCATCGTTTTACCTCCATTTATTTAAAACCCGTTTTGCCATTTGACGGGGTACGGGTTATAAACTACACCCCTGTTTGATCACTCAAACACTCTTTGTTTCCCTGACACTCACCGCAACTCCTTGGTAATATTGTTATACACGCGTTCCAGAAGCCGCATGTCCTGCGTAATAATCTCGGCCCGGCCGGTCATGCCGTTTCTCGGCGGGATGTCGTGCCCGTAGCTGGTCAATAACCCGTCGGGGAAGTGAACTTTGGCGAGGAAGAGGCTGTCGCGTACGGGGAACTCCGAAAAGTACTCCACCTCGCCGTACACCGAACCGAACTCGTGATAGGGGTAGCCGCTGAACCGGACTATCACCCGCTGGCCTTCCCGGACCCTGCCGAACGACTGCTGGGCAACGGCAAGCTCGCCGAACCAGGTGGTGTTGCCGGGCTGCAGGTATAGCAGCTCCTGCCCGACCGCTGTGGCCGATAAAGCCTGATAATCCCTAAGTGTAAACAGGCTGCCCAACTCAAAATTGAAACGTTCTTATTTCGCTTTCTTTTGTAATCACAATGAATAGGTTATTATCAAAATCTATGTCAAACGTAGGTAATAGTTCTACTTCTGAAACCAGTTTATACCTTTGATTCAAATCTCCATTTTTATCGAATTCATGAATCCAAAGTGGGAGTTCAGGACTATTATAAGTAGCTAAATAAAGATTACCTTCTTTATCGCTTACTCCCCATGTATATGCTCTAAAAGTAGCTACGGCATCCGTTATACTTAGAATTTCTTGCATTGTATTGAAGAAAGCATTCTTTATAGCATCAATTTCAGGGTTATCACCTATCTCCTTACTCCATATTTTCGTACCATTTGCATCGTATTTTTCAATTCTCGGAATAGCATTATAAACCATAAATATTTCACCTGAACCTGATCCGTCTTTAACCGGAAATACATTATGAATTAAAAGATTCGGGACTTCTCTATTTGAAATAGAAGTTCTGAACAGGTTATAGTCCAGCTCAAATGAGCTGCCTTCCGGGATTTCGCCAAAATCCATTATAGTATTACCTTCAAAATCTGCAATTTGGTAAACTGTATTTTCCATTTGTGCAGCGGGTAATAACACATAATCAAAATCTGTTATAATAGGCTGGTTATTAATATTTACAGCATATAAATTATCAAGGAATGATAGGTCAGGGGCCGGAACGGGTGGCAGTGGCGGCAAAGTTAAACCGGCTTTTTGTTTGTACTCCAGTGATGTTTCATATACTCCATCCACTGTAAATTTGTGAATTTTTAAACCAATATCATCAATGATATAGATGTAATCCTCTATATGGAAAACGTTATTAACTCTTAGAAACTCGCCCGGACCTCTACCCCTGTTACCGTATTTTCCAACTACTTCACTCAGTTTATTCAATTTAAGAAGTTCACCTCTGCGGCTATCATAAACTAAAAGATTATCATCGTTGTCGAATTTAACGATGGTTGGATTTACGACTAAATTATCATCACTTGAAACAAGTGTTTCAAATTGTTCGAGCTCAGTAACACCCACTTCATTGAATGGAGATTTATCTGTTGAACAACTTGATAAAATCAATAAGGAAACTGTTATGTATATTATTTTCATTTTAAAGTCATTTATTTAAAATTTTACTACAACAAGAAATTAATGATGCTATAAAGTAGCACTTATGGCTACTTTATAGCTGGAAGTATCTATCCTTCTCCAACACCACTGCAAGTGCAGGATACTCCATGAGTTGGTCCGTGTTGACCGTCTCTACAATCACAATCCGACCCTGAACAATAACTGACACAGGCGCTGCAATTTGTTGGGTCGTGGTCATAGCAACACATACCGCATTCTTCACCCAGGGAACCTGCCAGTATATGTTTCATCTCATTTCTATTAAGAATTTGCATTTTTCTATCCTCCATTTAATTTAAACCCGTTTTTTCCGTTTGGAGAGGTACGGGCTATGAGATACCCCTGTTTGATCGCTCAAACACTCTTTGTTTACCGGACACTTATCTCAACTCCTTTGTAATATTGTTATACACGCGCTCCAGCAGCCGCATATCCTGTGTGATAATCTCGGCCCGGCCGGTCATGCCGTTTCTCGGCGGGATGTCGTGCCCGTAGCTGGTCAATAGCCCGTCGGGGAAGTGCACTTTGGCGAGGAAGAGGCTGTCGCGTACGGGGAACTCCGAAAAGTACTCCACCTCGCCGTACACCGAACCGAACTCGTGATAGGGATACCCGCTGAACCGGACCATCACCCGCTGGCCTTCCCGGACCCTGCCGAACGATTGCTGGGCAACGGCAAGCTCGCCGAACCATGTGGTGTTGTCGGGCTGCAGGTAGAACAGCTCCTGCCCGGCCGCCACAGTCTGGTTCTCCTGCACAATGCCGGCATACACCACGCGACCGGCAAAGGGCGCCGTTACCAGGTAGCTGCGCTTCCACTCTTCGATGGCGCTTTTCATCAGGTTCAGGGATTGCAGGAACACGGAGCGCTGTTCCCCGATTCTCCGCTCAAGCTCCATGATCTCTTTCTCCTTTGCGGCCCGGGATACCTGATTGCCGATAATGGCCGATTCGGTCTGGTGAAGCGGCAGCTGCCGCGACGCCAGTTCCCGTTCGGCGCGGGCAAGCTCCAGCGATGTGATATAGTCGCCGTCGGCCAGCCGTTTTTGCATCTCAAACTCCCGCCGGGCCAGCTCATAGTCGCCCTGCTGTATCTCTTTTTGCTCAATCAGCATCTCCAGCTGTTCCCGGTTGAATGCCAGTTCCTGCTCCAGGATCTCTCTCTGGCGGCTGTAATAGGCGCCCGGACGAAACGAAAGGTACTCCCTCCACGCCTGCTCGAACCCCTGAAAGGTGTTCTGAAGCTCCCCCAGGTTGCCGAATGCGGCCAGGTCGATCTCCAGCTTGTCCACGCCGCCACCGCTGTCGTTTAAAAGTTCTCCCCTGATCTGTTCAATAAAATCGTCCAGACGAAGCACTTCACCATGATGGGCCGTACTTTCCAGCCAGGCCAGAACGGCTCCCTCCTCCGCGTCCGCGTTGTTCTCGGCGGCAAGACGGACGATTTTCCCGTTCACCCGGCTCTCGAGCGACTGCGGGGCATGGATGGCCGTCAGCTTCAACGGAGCCTGAATTACTTCGGGATAGCGGATCACAGACGCCGACAGCAGCACCAGCCCCAGCACCCCGAAAAAGGCCGTTATTCCCCACCTCACCAGCCAGTGCGGCGGCCGCCCGATGATCTCCTGCACCTCCTCGCTGCGTACTTCCAGCTCGGGAAACGGGCTTTCCGATTCAGTTCGGGTTGGTATGTGGTTGTTGGTTTGTGGCATAATTTCTGTGAAAAGTGAAAAGGCAGAAGTGAAAAGGACATCCCCTCTTGAGAGGGGACCGAGTTGAAGAAGTGCGCAGAGCGCGTCTTCAAAACTCAGGGGTGTGTTTGGCAGGGCTCGAAGCTAACAACAGGAACACACCCCTCGCTTGGCAAATCAGGCTTCGCCTTTTTGCCGTCGCCTTTCCCCTCTCGAGAGGGGACATTTCTTCTCACCCTTCACTTCTGCCTTCTCACTTTTGCCATTTCACTCAAACCCCCAGTTCCAGTTGATTTTTTACGAGTTCAAAATACGCTCCTTCCCGGCCGGCCAGTTCGCTGTGCGTGCCCTGTTCAATGATTCGGCCCTCTTCGAGCACCACGATGTTATCGGCGTGTTTGACCGTGCTGAGGCGGTGGGCGACGACCACCACCGTCCGGTTTTGGAAAAATTGGTTCATGTTGTCCATGATGGCGCGCTCGTTGTTGGCATCGAGAGCGTTGGTGGCTTCATCGAAAAAGAGAAACTCCGGGTCTTTGTACACAGCGCGGGCAATCAGCATCCGCTGGCGCTGCCCCTGGCTGATGCCGTTCCCCTCGGCCCCGATTTTGGTATTGAACCCGAGCGGCAGCGACTCGATAAACTCCCGGATGTTGGCCACATTTACCGCGTGCTCCAGCTTTTGAATGTCGGGCATTTCGTCACCCACCGCAATATTGCGGGCAATGGTGTCGGAAAAGATAAACCCGTCCTGCATCACAGCGCCGCACTTACTGCGCCATACACGCGGACTCAGGTTCACAAAATTGCTCTCCCCGATCCGGATCTCGCCGCTGTCGGGCGGATAGAACTTGAGCAGCAGTTTCAGCAGCGTGGTTTTCCCGCTGCCGCTCATGCCCACGACCGCCGTCACTTTTCCTTCTGGTATGTGCAGATCGATATCCCGAAGCACCGGTTCATTGCCCGCCCCGGGGTAGGTGAAACTCAGTTTCTTCAGCGTAAGATCTTTGCTTTTTGGCAGCTCGCGGGTAAACATCTTTTCCGAAGGTTCTTCGTCCTCCTTCTCGTGTACTTCGTTGAGGCGCTCCATGCTGATGATGGCATCCTGGGTGGACTGCACAAACCCGATGAGCTGCTGCACCGGACTGTTGAGCTGTCCTATAATGTACTGAATGGCGAGCATGGCACCGAGGGTGAGCTGCCCGTTCACCACGGCAATAGCCGAGATAAATGTAATCCCGATATTCTTCCCCTCATTAATGAAAAAAGCCCCGCCCTGTTGGTACTGCTCGAGGGCCAGGTTTTTCACCTGGTAGCGGAAGAGCCGCGCCTGCAAGTGCTCCCACTCCCACCGCTTCTGCTTTTCACAGTTGTTGAGCTTGATCTCCTGCATCCCCTGGATGAGCTGGATCACCGTGCTCTGATTGCTTGAGGAGATGCCGAAACGGCGGTGATCGAGCTCACGCCGCTTTTTCAGAAAAAGGACGATCCAGATCACATAGAGAGTGCTGGCTACCAGGAAGACAGTAAAGATCATCATGTGGTAGTACGCCAGCACCAGCGAGAAGACGATCAGGGTGACGAAAGAGAAGAGCGTGCTGAGGGTCTGCCCGGTTAAAAAGTTCTGGATACGGGCGTGGTCGCCCATACGCTGCATGATATCGCCCACCATCTTGGTATCGAAAAAGGGCATCGGCAGCTTCATCAGCTTAATCAGGAAATCGGACAGAATGGAGATGTTGATCCGCGTACTCATATGAAGCAGAATCCACGAACGGATAAACTCCACGACCGTCCGGCCGAAAAAAAGCATCAGCTGCGCCATCAGGATCAGGTAGATGAAGTTGATGTCGCGGTTTTGGATCCCGATATCAACCACCGCCTGGGTGAGAAACGGAAAAATCAGCTGCAGGATACTGCCGGCCAGCAGGCCCAGCGCCAACTGAAACAGCAGGTTCTTGTAGGGCAGGATATAGCGAAACAGGATTCCAAAACTCAACCGGTTGCCCGTCTCTCCTTCTAAATCGTAAAATGCGGGTGATGTATAGAGCAACAATGCAATCCCGGTACTCTGCCCGTTATTCCGGCTGTTAAGCCACTGCTCGAGAAACTCCTCCTTTCGGTACGTCACCTTCCCCTTTGCCGGATCGGCAATATAGATCTTATCTCCCTTTATTTTATAGACAACCACAAAATGCACCTGGTTCCAGTAGATCACGCACGGCAGGGCCGCTTCCTTTTTAAGCTGCTCCCAGGTCAGTTTCGCCCCCACCGTGCGAAACCCAATCTCCTCGGCCGCCTCGCTGATGCCCAGCAGTGACACGCCCTCACGGTTGATACCGCTCTTTTGCCTCAGAGTATCCATCGTATAGCTGCGACCGTGGTGTTTGGCAATCATTCGCAGGCAGGTGGGGCCGCAGTCCATTTGATCGTATTGGCGGTAGTGGGAGAAGATTTTCATCTACCTTTCAATAAATTCAATTTTATGTTTAACAATTCGATCAATGCCATCTTGCTGATTAACCTCTCTTGTGTAAAAATAGTTATTATGTACGCGGATCAATGGTTCCGACATGACATTACGAGATGATCTATTTCCTGGCAATTGAAATCTTGCTAACATCTCTCCCTGTTGGTTTACCAGGTGCCATAGGTATGTAGAGTCGTTTTCTGATATTGACGCTATCCACATTCTGCCCTTATTATCCATCTCCAATGTGTGGACCACGGGCCAACTTTCTGGCATTTCATACTGATCAATCGCTCTTTGCCGCTCTTTTCTCAAGTCAAAGTCTCGCATGTTAAGTGGTGCATTTAACATAGGGTAGTAGAAGGCCCGTTGGTAGTTTCCCTCACCATCATATTCTTTTACCAGAAACTCTTCCGTTTGATTGGTAAAAAAGTGACCGCCTTTCGTCATAGTAACCAGTGAACTCCTTGTGAACGGCATGGTGAACGGAACATCTGTTCCTTCATTCACAGGGAAGTATAATTTAAACCTCTCCTTCTTCAGTAAATTTTCACTCTCTAAATAACCATCATTTTTCAATTTTCTATAAAGCATTGTTCGTTCATCTGCACCACTGTAGATTGCAAGTGTCTTTAATCGAACAATTACAGTTTCATCGTCTGTTACAAATAGCCGATCGACCCTTAATCTGTTTATAAGACTGTCCGATTGATTTTCAATTACATTCCTAATTACCACATCTCTGATATGGGAAAAATCTTCAATTGAATAAATACTGACTTTTTGTAAAGATGAACAAAACAGAAATAACTTATTATTTACAATATCCATAGACCGAATGTTTTCAAACTCACCCGGCCCTCTTCCATACCTTCCAATTTTTGTAATAAACTTACCATTCTCTCTAAAAACGTATACTGAAGCCTGTCCCATTCGAGATACACCTACATACACCCTCTCATTATCATCTATTGCAATTCTGTTTATATAACCATCCAAAAAAACATCTTCGCTGCTCTCAAAGTTAACTTCTCGGAAAAGTTCTACAGTATCTGGTACCTGGTGCTCAGTAGAAATGATTTTCAAATTTTGAAGCTCCTGAATGTGACCCGGCAGAATTAAATCATTTTGAGCATTATGATTATCATTCGTACAACTGAAAATGAAAAACATAATCCCGATCAATATCACAGAATGATTATTGTATATGTATTGTAACATAAATTGAACCACGAGGTGATAAAACCTCGTGGTATTTTTTGAATTACTAATTAATATCCAATTCAGTGCTTGGACAGGGGTCTGCATTTGAAAAGTTTCCTTCTCCACAACTTGCACAACAGTATCCGGTAACTTCTTCGAAACCTGTATACCAGTCTTGGGCATTAGTTTCATCCCAATCGCATCCTCCCCAGCTTCCGTTCATAAAAATTCGGCAAGAACCACTACTACCAGCCATAATATGTTTCATCTCACTTCTACTTAGAATTTGCATAGTTTTACCCTCGTTTAATTGAGAACCCGTTTCGCTGTTCAGCTGGGGACGAGTTATTACTTACCCCCCTGTTTGATCACTCAAACATTCATTCACATCTCCGACATCATAACGCTTTCCTCGAATTCGATCCCGTACTTCACGATCTCTTGAACCCCTGTTTCTTCATCAGTTTGTCGAGTGTACATATGGCCTCCTCGTACTAATTCTATCGGCTCCTGACGTAACCACTTAAATTTTGTGATAAGTTGACCTAACCCATCCAGCACCAACCATTCGTAGATATCAGAATTTTCCACAATAGTTGAAACCCAAATCCGATTCTCATCATCAACAAACATATTGTTAAGCATAGGCCAATCCTGAGGAAATGAAGCTTCCTGAATCGCTAAATGAAACAATTCGTTACCTTCATACCATTTGATAACTTCATCTCTGTTTAATGGCACTGACTCTACGTCAAATGTGATTGAGTGAACAAATTCACCGTCCTTATTCATTACTTTAATTTCAGATTCACCAGTCTCAGCCAAATACACCATTCCCTCTTCAGATACAGCTATCAATGGACGACTTGAAAATGGTAATTCCATGGTTATAGAAGAATTCCCAACCTGAGCATTAAATATGCTTATAGCATTTTGGCTGAATTGTATCTTGTCTTCTAATAACTCTCCCTCATTATCAACTATGTAATAGTGAATCTTCCGGTCATTTTTATTTGGAATTTTTGGATCTTCAAATCCAACAAGAAAAGCTCTGTTGTCAAGGACAAATAGTCTTTCTAGTGTCTCCCCCTCAATCGATTTTTGACTTGACAAAGTTGATTTCGAAATACTTATCTCATCCACCAATTGGTAACGATTGTTAGTCTCACTGTTTGAAAATGAAATTAACTTATTATTCAATTTATCAAACAAATATATTGTACCTGAGCTTGTTATTAAATGTCCCAATGTTCTGAACTCGCCAGGACCATTTCCCTCACTGCTGATCTTGGTGATATATTTTCCATCAGGATTGAAAACATGCACGGTTCTGCTACCTAATGAATTTTCCGCAATGTAAACGCGATTGTATTTATCAACCTCTACCATTCCCATATTTCCAATAACTACCTCAGCATCACCCCCAAATCTTTGTATTTCTGTTACATTTATATTGAAAAGAATATTGTTAAGTTTCTTAGTTACTTCATTTTCACTTTCGGAACATGAAAAAACAAAGCCAGCTAAAACTATGATTCCTAAACAGTAAAATGTCTTGGTATTCATATATTAATAATAATTAAGCATGTCCCGACAAATAAGCTATTGATTATATATAATTACTGCCGGGACAGTATTTTAATTAACTGTTTACGCTTCCCCAATATCTGAATTACTGCATGTAGTCGCAGTTGTATCTTCATATTGTACTTGGCAGCACGTTAGCTGCTCCATATCGCTTGAACAAGTTACTGAACCAAGTTTTTTTGTTCCCTGGGGACTTCCAAAACTTCCCGAATAGCATGTACAACTATACCAGCCATCGAATCCAGCTATTACACTTTTCATCTCATTTCTATTTAAAATGTGCATCATTTTATCCTTTTAGTTGAAAATAAGCCTCTTTTATCCGATAGTTTGGACTGGGCGCAGGCAATTTGTACCCCTGTTTGATCGCTCAAACACTCATTCACATCTCTGATATTTTTACATTTCCAGAATGTACTTTCTCCAACTTCATGCTATTGTGATTCGCAAATGCATCCGTCAGCCCCGGAATCAATACAGCCAGATCCTTCACCCGGTAAGTCGCCGGCAGCTCATACCCGTTCATAAAGGTGGTTGGCGTTTTCGTTATTCCGGCGCTTTTTACCCATTCATAATGAGCCTGTACATACTCTTTTGCTACGGAATCTGAAACCGACCCATTTACCGGGCACGCGGCTTCAAACGTTTCGGGAATCATCAACTCGTACCAAGTATCGATCAACACCCGGCCTTTTTCATGACGGGGAATTCCGTTTTGCTCTTCCATTAAAGCATGCAGCCATGTTTTTAACAGCAATCCGCTTGATTTACCTTTATCCCCGCTTCTTAGAAACCGCAGGGAGAGGCTGACCTGCCCGGGATAGATATTCAGCAGCTCCTTTGCCTGCTCCAGCTCGCTTTTACACGGGCCGCAGAACAGGTTCACCGCCATGGTGAGTTTGACCGGGGCATCCGGGCTGCCGATAAGGAAATCGTGTTCAAGGGGCGAGGTGTCCACCTGCCGCTGTTTGAACAGCAGGCTTGTGAATACGTCCGGTGAGTTTTTAATTCGTGCAGCGGCAATCTCGTTTTGCACCGCCCGGTTTTTCTGCTGAATGGTCTGTTTCAGAAGAAGAAGTGAAGAGCCTGCCAATCCGAACAGTAAAAGCACCATGACTGCATCCGGTAGAGCGAATGCCATCGGATGGATCAACCCCGAGTAGAATAGGTAGCCGAATAGGAATGCCTGAAGGGCCAGGATTCCGCTCACCACCAGGCAAAGGCGGCACCACTCCTTGATTTTCACCGCCTGCAGCCAGAGCGAGTACCCAATAACGGGCAGGGCAAGCATACTTATCAAACCCAGTACCGAAAGCAGGCCGCTGCCCGCCCAAAGCGGTACGAATAATCCGATGGCTACAAGATGACCAACAAAATAACCCAGCGTTAAGTCTGAAAATGTGATAAACCCTAACAGTTTTCCTTCCTCCGAGCGCAGCACTTTCCCGCAGCCTGCACCGGTACCGGCGTTGCAGAATCTCTCCACCGCCCGGTAGGTGATGCCCAGGTCTTTGGCGAACAGGACGTAGCCCGTCACTACACCGGCCAGTGCCGTAATCAGCAAAAATAGCTGCGGCCAGGTAAAGGAGAGAAGCAGCGGAACAGATACCAGTCCGGCTGCAGTTACCAGAAACAAAGCGGCAAGACGTTTAAATTGTTTCTCCTCGCCGAGTGCTTTTGTATTCTCTTTATCGGCAATCTCCGCGGCAGGCTCCGCCTTGATCAGTACCCCGCTCCAGCGGGTCAGTTTCTCTTTGGAGTCTTCCAGTCCTTTTGCATCGTACACCGGCTGCAACGACCCGCCCCCCGAATCCAGGTGCAGCAGGGCCGGCAGGGGAAGCTCGCTCAGAGATTCTTTAGAGGCCCTCGCCACCGTATGGCGTACGCCGAACTGCTGCAGGGTATCGGCCACCGCCAGGATGGATGGATAGTCCGGGTGGGACGCGATCCGCTTTTTGCAGTACGCCTCCGATACGGGGACGTTCAGGTGCTTCAGGTATGCGGTTACAGCCTGTTCCATATCGGTGAACGTATGGGTTAAAAAAAGTTTTTTCTTTATATCTCGCTACCACAATAATAAAATTTTAGATAAGCTTAACCCACAATATATTGTGGGTTGGATTGTGAGAATATTTTACTATACTGATGTGCTTATCATTTATCGAATTGGTTTTTGGCCCATTTTCGCACTTTCCTTCTAGGTATCTTCATTCAGAAACTATTAACCGCAGAGGCGCAAAGGCCGCAGAGTTTTTTATGGGGCTTCATGGCTGGATTTGAGGGGTTGCCACTGAAGCACGGAGAAAAGATGAATACTTTCCCCCTTCTGTGCCTCCGTGGCTATACTGCAGTACCTCGGTGGCTATTCTTTTGGAATCGGTTCTGGTGCACAGCTACGGTTTTCCGGCATCAATTCTATGCCCATCAGCTCAGAAGGTGAATCTTGAACTGTTTGTAAATTCATCTCCCCTGCACTACATTTCGGCATGAAACGCATCGTAAAAATCTCCAAAAATGCTGAGGAAGCCCGGCTATGGGATATCAGACAACACTTAACCATGAGTGTGAAAGAAAGACAGGCCGCTGCCCGTGTCCTTAAAGAAAGAGTCTATGGCAAAAACTCACCTGATGTAAGAGAAGCTGAACGCAGCAAATGAATGCGTCCCATTTTTCCGGCTCATTGTTGATATTTCCTTATCCCATCCCGAAACAGGTAGCGGATTAGACAGAGATCGGTGCTCATATCTGACCAATTTAATAAAGCATCTCAATTCAGATATATTCTAAAAACATATGGAGACAGTCTGGAAGAAAGATACATCACATTTGTTTCAGCGATCACATCATGAACATATATGGTTCGTACCGAATCTTCATTTTCATCAGGTTCACTATACGTAAACCGCCAGGATTGCATAACATCAAATTGTTCTCCATTCCAATTTAATCGATGCAAAAAAGGCTGCTGCGCTATGTACAAAGATCCATTTTCCATTAAAAATAGACCTTCAAAAAAAAGATTCACTCTATAAATATCATTCTCACTGCCTCTGACAGGCCTAACGGGCGGATTTTCAAACTCATTGAATGTTTCAGATTTAAGAACAAGGGTCAAAATATGTTTAAGTGTTTTATCAAAAATAAAAACATAGGGAAGACCTGTGTATCCAAAAGCAATCAGTTCATTATGATTGGCCGTTATCTTGTATAAATTGTATGCAAATGGTTGCATCCCATTTGGGATAAGTCGTGGTACGAATGTTCCCTTTTGGTTAAATGGCGCATTTGCATCACGTATTTCAATTAAATATTCACTTGAAAGGTCAGATGGTAAATATAGATATACATCATCGACCGCCATATTATTTTCAGGCCATGTGAACTGAGCATCTAAGGAGTTTTTGAAATTAAGATTATAATCATATACAAAGACTCTCTGATTTCCGACATCCATTGAATAAATAGAGTGATTATTCTTATTTAATGATCTGAGATTTCTAAACTCCCCGGGCCCTCGTCCTTCCCGACCTACCTTTCTAATCCATACCCCGCTTTTATTCATTACCCAAATATTGTTATGGCGCTGTGCTGCCACATATACCTTGTCACCAATCGCAATCATCCCATTAACACCATACAAGTCTAAAGGAAATGGAAAATCCTCAATACTTTCCATTCCCAGGATATTCTGTTCATCTATATGTAGCGAGTCAGCATTACTCTTATCGAGATCGATGAGTTGTACCGGTGCTCCCCCCAATAATGAGTTCAGATATTCATTTTCTGTTTCCCGAACTAATTCATTTTCAGTCTGTACTTTTTTACATCCGGCAAATGTACAGATCCAAATTGCAATTACAAGTAAAACCTGGAATGATGTTTTTATTTTCATCAGGAAAATCATCATTTATGCGAGTGCTGAATGTTTTTTAAACTTGGTGACACTATATTGTACCACCAAGAAACGGAAAGTTCACATTAAGCTGCACCGAGTCCAGAACATAGTTCCGACCCACCACAAAATGTGCCATCATATTGACCTTGCCCGGAATAAATCGGTGAGCAACCACTGGGTGATCCCGTACAGTCATCCCCACAAATTTGGTAACCCCAGTGATTTTCATATTGACTAAAAATGATTTGGCATCCTCCGCAATAATGTTCAACACCAAAACATGTATCACTGCTACCGGCCATAATCATTTTCATTTCATTCCTGCTTAAGATTTGCAATGAATTCATATGTACTCCGTTTCATTAATGTTTAATATTACCTGTTTTACTCCGGCAAATCTGAGATCAGGTACAGGTTTTAAAACCTGTTGTTTGATTGCTCAAACACTCATTCACTTCTCTGAAATTTTTGCATTTCCAGAATGTACTTTCTTCCTTTTCAAGCTATTGTGATTCGCTAATTCATCCGTCAAGCCAGGAATCAATACTGCCAGATCCTTCACCCGGGAGCTGCTGACGGCCTAATTCCGTACATGAATGTTGATAAGATTCAAAGATCATGGCAACAGCCTGTAGCGAGCCAGATCCATTAGAGGCTTTCAAGTTGTTCTTTCATTGTATCACGCTGACACATTAATAAATTTACAGATAAGATTAACCCACAATATATTGTGGATTAAATAGTGACATTATTTTACTATTTTGTTGTGCTATTCGATTATCGAATTGGTTTAGAGTCCATTTTCGCAACTTTCCCTGCCCTCAGTCCCGGACCGGCCCCAATCCGCTTTATGTGGCCTTTGGCATTCAACGATTAAAGCATCACCGCAGAGGCGCAAAGGCCACAGAGTTTTTTATGGGGCTTCATGGTTAGATTTGAGGGGTTGCCACTGAAGCACGGAGATAGGATGATTTTTTTCCACTGTGTTTCACTTCGCGCGGAACAGATAAGCCGTAGCAATAATCAATCTCCACGATCTAATGTACACGCAAGTGGTTTTGGCGAATAGTCACCGCTGAGGCACCAAGGACGCGGAGAGTTATGCACAAGGCAGAGTCGATGGATCAAATCTAAGTGTTGACAGTAATGTTATTGCCGCTGCAACGGCTTTCTTAAACCTTACTATCACAAGGGCCAAATGAATTGAAAAATCATACCCGTGCTGCGTTTCAGATAATAGGCGTGCTCTCCATCCGGAGAGACTGTAAACCCTTCCATAAATCCATGAGCGTCAGGTGTAATTCCCTCCACTTTAATCAGATCAATCCTGGTTCCATCTTCGGGAACCCAGGCTATGGTAAAAGGCTGATCGTCCGGCATATTCAGTTGAAGTGCAACCCCGCCTTCCCGGGCATCCATAGCCCGGGCATAGATGAAAAGCCTTGGTTTACCATCCGAGTCAATCCCCCGGTTGTGATCTGAGATCCGATCGAATAGATGTTTCTGGGCTGGTATATTCAGTTCCATTTCCCAAACGTGTTCTCCGGTATGTGTGTATTTCTCAAGTATGCCGGTTGTCTGTTGAAGGGAGTAGATCGCATCAGAACTGCTGCTTAACAGTACCATGTTTAACATAACTTCCGGAATTTCTCCCCCGGATAAAGCCTCTGTAACATCCCGATTGTTGTATTCCGGTTCAGCTTTACCAACAGCTTTTCCGGCATAGGTTACATCTCCGTTGATTCGATCTGCAATGGCAAAAAGAGACCCCTTGCGGCCGCCGGTTGGTATAATTAGTTTTTTTGATGATAGTGCATCCAGCGTAATCGGGATATTGAATTCTGATTCGGAATGTATGGGATTCTCATTTAACAACTCTTCATCAATCAACCCGCCCAGGTGGTCAAAGGTTAAAAATTTAAAACTGTTGTAGTCATACACCAGGTATTCATCTTTAAAAGGCCAGAATCCTGCAATCGATTGAAGCTCACCAGGTCCCCGGCCTCTTTTTCCAAATGATAACAGACGTTTTCCCTCTGCATCTACTTTGATGATCTGATTGTGTGCCCCATCAACAATAAACAGGCCATCGACAGCAGCTTTCATATCAATGGGACTGCCAATAAAGGGGGCATCCTCAAGGCTCAAAAATACCTGAGCAGAATTGACCGGATACTCACGTAAAGATGTTTTCTCAGCACTCCTATCCTGTATACAGCCGATCAGTAGAAATCCTATACTTATAGCCAGCAGAATTGCCACGGAAGCACGGAGAAAAGATGAATAATTCTCCCCCTTCCGTGTTTCTGTGGCTAACCCATTGTGCCCCGATCTCATTGAGTAACTTTGATTGAAGAGGAGGAAGAGAGAGGGCATGGGATGGAATGCAGGTTGTAATGCAAGATTTTACTGGACTTAAATACGAAATCGGATTCTTGGGTGCAACCTTTTTTAACACCGCGGAGAAGCAGAGTACGCAAAGTTTTGTAAGGGAGGCTTTGATTCTGGTTCTTACAGGTAGATGGGTTGCCACGGAGGCACAGAGGGTAAATAAAAGAGAGTTCGAATAAAAATGAGTGACATTATCGAAAAATATTTTCCGCTCAGATCAAAAACAAAGCTCATCATTGAAACGGGAATTGAGATCCATAGAAAACTGGGCAGTGGTTTTCTAGAAATTGTATATAAGGATGCATTTGAATATGAGTTCAATTCACAGAACATTCCTTTTGAGCGAGAAAGAAAGTACCAGATCCGATACAAGAGTACCATTCTTCCGCACAAGTTTTATGCTGATTTCGTGGTATTTGATAAAGTGATCCTGGAAATAAAAGCTAAAGAAGACATAGCACCTGAAGACATGGCACAAACCATCAATTATCTGAAATGTTCAGGATGCAAAGTGGGTCTCATTCTGAACTTCGGTAAGAGTAGGTTGGACATCAAACGAGTAGTATTTTAGAGCCTTTAAAAAATCAGGGTTGCCACACCTCATATGGATCTGCGAGAGGCACGGAGAAAAGATAAATAATACTCCTCATTCCGTGCCTCCGTGGCATCAACTGAATCTGATTAATTGCTCAGATTTCTTATTCCAAGACTAAAACCTTCACTATCCCGGTGGCTCTCTGCCTGTGCATTGATCATGAACGCCTCCCGCACGTCGTCGATGTCGGTCAGGCCGGTTTGGATGAGGCTGCGTTTGAGCAGGAGGCGGTCGGAGAAGCCGGGGAGCAGAATTTGCGGGTGGTACATCCAGAAGCGCTCTTCCGTGGTTTCGGAGGCCGCCCGGGCCAGGTTGGTGGTGCAGGTGCTGGTAAGCGTATGATAGAACTCCGGGTTTTCACGCAGCCCGTTGGCCCGCTCCAGCATGGAAAGAAACAGGTTGGTCAGGCTCGCCCGGCCGATCTCAATCGGGTAGAGATAGACGGTATTCCCCCGGTAGTTGGCCCGCAGGTTGATCACGTCCCGCTCGTCCGCAATCACATACATCAGCTCATACTCCCGCATCATACCGCTGAGCGGGTGGTAGCTCTCCCCCAATTCTTTACGTATTTCTACGGAGATGGCTATGTACGTACTGTCCGCAAAACCGAATGATAGCAGCGTGTGCGCGAACCCCGGAAACCCCTCCAGCTTCTCCACCATATAATCCAGCGAAACCAGGTCGCCCAGGCTCACCGTGCGGTCGTAGTGCGAAACAACATAGTCGTCCGGGCTCCGATAACGGCTGTTGCGGATATTGCGGATGGTTACCGAATCCGAATCGGCATCAGCGGCGAACTCCGCATAGGCCAGGATCTGCTGGTCGGGACTCCACTCGCGGTCGTTCGAAGCTGTTTTCGTCAGAACGGTAACGACCAGAACCAAAGGGACAACCAGCAGCAGGGTCAGGAGAATATGTCGGAATCGAATCTTGCGCAAATCTTTTGATGGACGATGAGTGATGAGTAATGTAAGATCTTATAAAAAAAGATAACCAAATACTCTGAGGCCTTAGCCCCGAGGCTTCGGGGCGGTGATTATTTTACATCAGAGGCGCACAGAGCGCTGAGGACTACTAAAGGTCTAAACAGGGATTATGACTATCAAAATTTCTCATGGGCCTGAATTAACCACCCCCAGCCCCTCCTTAAAAAGGAGGGGAGATTTCAAATCCATTTTCTTTCTCATAACACATCCAATAAAAACATTCCTCCTCCGCGGCCTTTGCGCCTCTGCGGTGATTTTTTTTACCGCAGAGACCCGGAGTACGCTAAGGTTTATAATCAAATGGCACCATGTCGGCCATGCGGCGGGTGGCCCAGTAGAGCTCGATTCCCACCGAGGAGAGGTCGGCCAGCGTACCGTCGGGCATCACAAAGAAAACCTGATCTTGCCGCAGAGGCACCAGCCTGGCCCGTTCACGGGTATCGTTCAAATACTCTTCACGGCCTATCAGTACATCGACAGGCTCCCTCAACACAAATCCCTTTACACCCTGCACTGCCAGCGATTGATCCAGCCCGTGCGACCTCAGGGTTGAAATCAGCCTGTTCCGCCCCACCGAATAGATCCGGGTCTCCCGCTGCGTATTCATGCGAACAAGCTCAAACTGGTTTTGCGACAGCTCCCCCTCATAGAGGCTCAGTAAAAAATGGCGTAGCGATCCTTCGAACGCATTTTCCCGGGCACGGCGCCATCTCCTTGCCTGACGGCCCGATTCTGTCTCCATCTCTTCAAACCGCACCGTAACGCGATACTGGCCGGTACCTTCAAAGAGATTCCAGGAAAAATCGTCCAGGTCGGCTGTGAGCTCATACCCCAGGGCATGATTCAGAATACGGACCGGTTCCTCTGCCGAAGCAACCAGTTCGCCGTCATCGTTGCGATCAAAATCGATCATCCATCGGTTCTCAATTTCTGCATCGGAGGCATTCGACGTTGTGCCCAGGAACTCTTCCTTGAATTGTGCAAAGTTGCGCAGCCACTCCGAGTTGTCGGCCCGGACCTCCACCTCGCCCAGTTCCACCGGATCCTCCGTCATCTCCGCATTAAACTGAAGCGTTCCCGAATCCTCCCGTATGGAGATGGACCGTTTTTGCATCTCAAATCCGATCATACTGAAAACCAGTTCAAAATTGCCCGTGAGCGGAGTGCGGAACGAATAGCGGCCGTCTTCATCAGTGGCATCGCCCTGCGTGGTGAAGGAGAGGTAAACATTCACCCCCTGAAGCGGCTCACCGGTTGCCTCATCCACCACCAGTCCGGTGATATGGGTAACTCCCTCCTCGGCATCCTGCGCCGTTCCCCGTTCCGAAATAGCGATCAGCACGATAAAAACGAAAAGCACTGTCAGGATGTACCGGATATCTTTTACCACATATATCATGTTGATTCTTATTTACAAATCCTATTTACGTTAATGATAGTAATCAATTTCTTAATGCGTCTCAAGGTTTATGTTGGGAGTGTCTGGAGTTTGGAGTTTGGAGTTAGGAGTTGGGAGTTAGGAGTTATCGAGTATTGAGATAGGTTCAATAATCGCATATCACAAGTCGCCAGTCACAAGTCGCCACTCGAACTCCTCCCGTCAGATGGTTGACGTCTGAAATTTCACTTTTCCCTGTCACATTGATATCCTGTCCTCCTGATATACTGTAAAGCGGCGCCGGAAAGTCTTAGCTCCAATCGGTATCAGGATGCGCCGCCCCTGTATTAACGTGCCATTGTCATCCCGACCAAGTGATCCGTCAGCCGACGGAGAGCGCGTGGAGAGATCTCCGAGCGCGGCAAAGGGGAGAATTGGCCAATGCCTGTCCAAATGCACAATTTGGGGATGTCTCCTAACCCCCGCGCTTTCCGCGACTCCGCGGTTCCAAAAGGGTTAACCGCAAAGGGCGCCAAGATACCTAATGAACACACCCCTAAATCCCCTCTTCCCATCGGGATCCCTACGAGGCAAGAGGGGACTTTTCACTTTTGCCTTTTCACTTTTCAACCCATTTTCATAACCTTTGGCAGTATACAATTACGAATACCACTTCCATGCCCAAATACTTATCACTGATCTTATCATCTCTCCTGCTCATCGCAGTTGTATGGCTGCTCAGCATGCCGCTGGGTCCTCTGCCGCCTGCAGGATCTTTTTTCCATCCGGTTCAGGGTTTCTGGGCCAATGCGGAAACGCAGCCTGTCACCGGACTCATTGAATTCCCGGAGTCCGCGGTTTCTGCTCCCGTTGAGGTGTACTATGATGAGCGCGGGGTCCCACACATCTTCGCTGAAAACGATGAGGATCTCTATTTTGCACAGGGCTATGTAACCGCGCGCGACAGGCTCTTCCAGATGGAGCTGCAGATCCGCGGTGCCGGCGGCATGCTGGCCGAATGGCTCGGACCGGACCTGGTTGAGTACGACCGAAACCAGCGACGTCTGGGCATGCTTTACGGTGCGGAAAGCGCCATGGAGGAGATCGGCAACCATCCCGAAATCGCCTCCGCCATTCAAGCCTATGCGGACGGTGTAAACGCCTTCATCAGCTCGCTTCGGTATGAGACTTACCCCATCGAGTACAAGCTCCTGAATGTGGAGCCGGCGGAATGGCGGCCTTTGAATACCGCCCTTCTGCTAAAATACATGACCCAGATGCTGGCCGCACGCAACAGCGATGTAGCCACCAGCAACACCCTGGCACGTTTCGGAGAGGAGTTTGTTGACAATTATCTGAGCGAGCGGCCTGATTTGATGGACCCTATCATTCCTCCGGATACTCCGTGGAATTTCAACCCTGTACCTGACATCCCCGTTGCCCCCGACACCCTGTACCAACCCTCGTTCAGCGATCCCATAGAGCTGTGGCAGCCCGATCGTCTCAACGGCAGCAACAACTGGGTGGTAGACGGATCCAAAACAGCGGGCGGCTACCCGATTCTGTCAAACGACATGCACCTGAATATGAGCATGCCGTCTATCTGGTACGAAGTCCAGCTGCAGACGCCCGATCACAACGCTTACGGTGTGAGCCTGCAGGGCACACCCACCATCATCGTGGGCTTTAATGAACGCATCGCATGGGGATCCACCAACACCGGCGCCGATGTGATGGACTGGTATGAAATTACGTTTCGTGATGAAAACCGTTCTGAATACCTTCATGATGGGGAGTGGAAGCCCGTGGAATCCCGTCTTGAGATTATTCAGGTAAACGGAGCGGAAGCCGTTATCGATACCCTGCTTTTCACCCACCACGGGCCGGTGTACCAGACCCGCGAGCCGCTGCCGCCCGGACGCACCATTCAGCGCGACCATGCCCTGCGTTGGATCGGGCATGACCCCTCGAACGAACTGCTGACCTTTTACAAACTGAACCGGGCCGAAAACTATGAGGACTTTCACGAAGCGTTCCGAACGTACAAGGCACCGGCACAAAACATGAACTTTGCATCGGTCGAGGGCGATATCGCCATGCAGACCGGCGGTGTTTTTCCCCTTAAATGGCGACACCAGGGGCGCACGGTGGGCGACGGGTCCGACCCACGCTACGACTGGCACGGGTTTGTACCGTACGACCACAATCCGCGCGCGCTGAATCCGGATCGCGGCTATCTGAGCGCTGCCAACCAATTTCCAGCAGCCGAATCCTATCCTTACTACCTGGGAGATGATTTCGCCCCGTTTGAGCGCGGCCGCCGCATAAACGACCTGCTGGCGGAGATGGACGAGATTACGGTTGATGACTTCCGAGAAATGCTGATGGACTCCTACAGCTACCATGCGGAGCTTGCTCTTCCGGTGATGCTGGAAGCCCTCATGGAGTCCGTAGAAACTGTCGAAAACCTGCCCATGGCCGGGCTGCTTGATCAGCTGGCTTCCTGGGACTTCATGAACCACGGGGATGAAATTGAGCCCTCTGTCTTCTATATCTGGTGGGGACATCTGTACGATGCGATCTGGGGCAGCAAATATGATCTGGAACACGCCATGCGCCGGCCCGACCGCGACATAACCGCGGATCTGCTGGTGCAGAATCCCGAATCGGTCTTGTTTGATGATCCGTCAACGGATAGCAGGGAATCATTGGCAGACCTGGCTCATTCCTCCTACCGCGAGGCCATTCGGGAACTGCGCAACCGCTACGGGGATGATCCCCAAAGCTGGCAGTGGAGCCGCGTGAACAACACGACACTGAATCACATTGCACAGATCAACGGCTTTGAAATCCCGGATCTGTCGACCGACGGGGGCCGCGAGTCGATCAACGCGATACGCGGCAGCCACGGGCCCTCCTGGCGAATGGTGGTGGAGCTGGATCCGGAAGGCGTTCGGGGGTACGGCGTCTACCCCGGCGGACAGAGCGGCAATCCGGGTTCCAGGGCATACGACCAGTTCGTGGAAACCTGGCGAACCGGAGAGCTGTACGAACTCGATTTCATGAGGGAAAAACCGGTTAATAATGAAGGATATGAACTTGTGATCCGGTTTGAGTGAGATGATTCATTTTAAAAGTTTCACCCTGAGTATTTCTCGCAGATTTACGCAGAGTTGTGCGCGGATTTCCGCAGATTTCTGCGAGACTCTGCGGTTCATCTGCGCAAATTTGCGAGAAACACCCTGCGACAACCCACAAAATGCCCAAATCAAGTTTCAACATACCGCCCAGCACAACAAACCCCTCCGGTGAGGAGCGGACGGTGGGCTATGAATTTGAATTTACCGGCGTGGAGATGCCGGAGGCGGGCGGCATCATACAGTCGCTCTACGGCGGCAAGCTGAGAGAGATCAGCACCTATGAATACGCCGTGGAAGAATCGCGGTTCGGCACCTTCAAGCTGGAGCTGGATGCACAGCTGTTCAGGGAGAAGAAGTATGAGAAAGTGCTGAAATCGGTGGGCGTGGATCTGGCATCTTTCAAAAACATCGACTCTATCGAGGACGCGCTGAAGGATCTCGCCTCTTCGGTGGTTCCCTTTGAGATCATCACCCCGCCCATGCCCCTTTCCGATATGGATGAACTGAACCTTCTTGTTGACCGCTTGCGGGAGATGAAAGCCAAGGGCACCGGAAGCTCCTTCATCTATGCGTTTGGCATGCACATCAATCCGGAAGCACCGGAGCTGAGCGCAGGCAGCATCCTTAACCATCTAAGAGCCTACGTACTGCTAGATCCATGGATCCGGAAAGATGCGGCTATCAATATGAGCCGCAAAATCACGCCCTATATCAACTCTTTTGAAGAGGATTATATTGACCACATTCTTCAGCCTGACTATCAGCCCGGTATGGATCAGCTGATCCGCGACTACATCGGATTCGGCAACAGCCGGAATCGCGCGCTCGACCTGTTGCCGCTTTTCATGCATATCGATGACATACTGACCTCATCACTGATTGAGGAAACGCTAACCAGGTCAAGGCCAACCTACCACTACCGTCTGCCAAACTGCTCACTTGAAGATCCCGAATGGAGCATTGCATCGGAGTGGAACCGATGGGTTTTCGTGGAAACCATGGCTGCGGATAAGAAGATGCTGGACCGTTACAGCCGCGCACGGCTCCGCCTCAAGCGGGAATCGATGGTCCGTTTTGAACACAAGTGGCTTCAACTGATGACCCGATGGGCACATGAAATCCATTGAGAGCAAACCCCTTATCGGAATCACAGGACCCGATCACGGCGGCGGTGCGGCCTGGTTTTTCACAGCCGTCTCGGTAATTCTGGCCGGCGGGCTTCCCGAGCGAATCACACCCTCTCGGCCGGCCGATCCGGAACGTCTTGACGGCCTGATCCTGGGAGGCGGAGCCGACGTGGAGCCCAAAAAATATGGCCAGGAACTCCTGGAAAAAGCGGTATTGGTTAAAAACAGACGAACGGTTTTTGAATGGCTGCTCTCCATTCTCTTCTTTCCGGTCTACTGGATCATACGCTATTTTCGCCATACCAAATCGGCTGCCATTGATCTTGAACGCGACGCCCTCGAACTGACCCTGCTGGAGGACGCTCTTGAAAAAGGCAAGCCGGTTCTGGGCATATGCAGGGGCATGCAGCTCATGAACGTCCACTTTGGCGGTTCCCTCCATCAGGATATCCGAGGATTCTATATCGAGCAGCCGCAGGTTACCTCGATCTTTCCAAAAAAAAGGGTCGTTATTCAGGAAAACTCCAGGCTCGAAGAGCTGCTTCAAACCAACGTCTGCAACGTCAACGCCCTTCACAACCAGGCCATTGATAAACCAGGAAAGGGTGTGGAGCCTGTTGCGCACGAACTCTACACCGACATCGTACAGGCCATTGAGCACCCCGGCTATCCATTCGCAATCGGCGTACAGTGGCACCCGGAGTACCTGATTCAGATCTCGCGGCAGAGAAATATCTTCCGGGAGCTTGTAAGGTGTGCGAGGAAGGTGTGAGAGGTCAAACGTCAGATGTCAAACGTCAGACGGGAGACGGTGTCAATCCCTAGCATAGCAATTCCTACGGGGCAAATTCCAAACTCCTAACTCCAAGTACTCCTAACTCCATGCACTCCGTATTTCTTCAATCCTCCGAAGCACCGGCGGGTGGGAATAGTTCAGGAACACGTAAAACGGATGGGGCGTAAGGTTGCTCAGGTTGTCTTTTGAGAGCTTTTTGAGCACGTTCACCATCTCTTCCGGCTTTTCGATGGTGTTGGCTGCATAGCGGTCGGCTTCATATTCGTGTTTGCGACTCAGCCTCTGCATGAAAATCCCCAGGATGCTCTCCACCGGTGAATAGAGTAATCCAAAAAAGAGCAGGCCGGCATAGACGCTCATCTGTTCCATAAAGAACGCATCGAAGAGCGCAGGCACCTGCAGAAAGAGTGAGAGCAGTGCAAACATGATCCCGGTATGGAGTACCGTAATCACCATGTTTTTTACAATGTGCTTCTTCTTGTAGTGCCCAATTTCATGGGCAAGTACAGCGACGAGCTCCTCTGTTGTGTGCTTTTCGATCAGCGTATCAAACAGGGCTATGCGCTTGTTCTTTCCAAAACCTGTAAAAAAAGCATTCGATTTGGATGATCGTTTCGATCCGTCCATCACGTAAATGCCCTGCAGCGGAAAGTCTACCTTTTCAGCATACTCTTCGATTGCCTGACGCAGTTCGCCGTCTCCCAGCGGCTCAAACTTGTTGAAAAGAGGCATAATCCAGGTGGGAGCCACGTACTGCATGATCATTGAAAACGCTGTTACGGCCAGCCATGCCCATACCCAAGCCCATTGACCTCCATACACAAAAAACGCGATGATACCTGCGAGTAACGGCGCCCCGATCAGTATCGACAACATCAGACCTTTCAGCAGATCGGATACAAACGTCTTGGCATCGGTCTGATTGAATCCGTATCGCTCCTCGATCACAAATGTTGACCAGATGCTGAACGGCAGGGAAAGAAGCGACCTGCCGATAACAAGCACACCGATAAAAATCAGTCCGGTGATTACTTCACCATACCCAAAGGATCGTGCCCACTGGTCGAGCCAGTTAAACCCGCCCGCAAACCAGAATGCAATCAGCACGGCAAGGTTGAACGTACCCGCAATAAATCCAAACCTTGTATTTTCACGGGTGTATTGCTGCGACCTTGCATAAGTATCCTCATCATACACATCTTCAAACTCACCGGGAAGCTCTTTGCTCAGCGATTTCAGATTCAACGCATTTGCGACGACGCTGAGAAGAAACTCAGCCACAATCGCGGCCAGTATGATAATGGTGTAGATGTTCATGGATTTTACTTTATTCGAGTGCAAAGATAACGGAATACCGGACAACTAATATACTATCAGGAGAAAAGGAACACTTCCCTCAAATTTTCCATTTGCTAATCTGAAACATCAGCAACTTTTCACAGTCTGCTTTACCTTATGCACACTTGATCGATGCAAGTTATCAGTATACTTCTCAAAAATGAATCCATCTTCCTTTATGCGTAATTTTCTTCTGCTCCTGGTACTCTTTATTGCTTCCTGCACCGGTATGCAAACGGCCACTCAATCGGGTGATCTCAGCTCAAACCGGTGGAACTCGGCACAGGCTCCGGCGTGGTACAATCCCTCCGAATTCGATACGCTGACGGTTGTGACCTGGAACCTGGAACACTTTGTTGACGGGCATGATAACCCCTATATCAATCACCCGCGAGAGAACAATCCCGGTGAAGGTCTGGCAGAGCGCCGGCGCCTGCTTGCACAGGCACTCAGCAGACTGGATGCAGACATCGTGGTATTCCAGGAAGTGGAAAGCGCGCCGTATGTGCAGGAGATGGCTCAGACCGATTTTGAAGAACTCGGTTACAGGTTAGTAACGGCGTTTGAGAGCAACGACTGGTACATGAACGTTGTAATCATGAGCCGCGTGCCGCTGCGTTTAACCTACAGCTACGGGAATGTCTACACGTTTCGCAGAGAGGAGGAGGGTGAGACCGAATATCAGAATTTCACCAACAACCGGATGTTGTCTGCAGAAGTTGCAGTGAACGAAGATTTCCATTTTCTTCTTACGGGGGTTCACCTGAAGGCCGGACGCGGAGAGGGCAACGCCCGATGGCGAATGGGTCAGATTGAGGTGCTCCGCGACCACTACAGCATGATTCTGGATCAATATCCGGATGCCCGTATTCTCCTGGCGGGTGATCTGAACATCATTCCGGGCGACCCGGAATTCGATCTCATTCTGGGCGAAAACACGGACGTTCGATTTGTGGATCCCTTTCAGGGTGTGAACGCCTTTACCATCCCGGCCGATAATCCGACCCGGCAGCTGGATCATATTCTACCGAACGATAAGATGATGCGTGATTACATTCCGGGTTCCGGCAGGGTGGCCTACCCTTTCAGTCCAGACAGCATGCGCGCCATCAGCGATCACCTTCCTGTTCTGATGAAGTTCAATACCATCCGATAGCCGGTTTTAAAGAAAAGTGGTCTCTGCCCGGATGATGGCTGCATCAGTTATGTATGACTCAGGATGCAGAGAGTGCGTCCATAGCTGCCCGGTAACCCTCTTCAATCAGCTTTTTCGTCTGACCCGTATCGGCCCGGCTGTACGCGCTCAGGCTGGGCCTGATCCAGAATACACGCTCCTCTTTCACCTGCTCGCGTATCATATTGTTCAGCCCGATATCGAACGTATTGGAAAGCACGTCAACTATGTCATCAGGGCGCCGGAATTCCCTGTTTGTGGTAAGATCCACGCCAATAATGTCTTCTGCACCCAACTTCCTGAGGGGAGTTACAGGCACATTCTCACATAAAAATCCATCCACAAGCAGATTCTCTTCCCATTCAACGGGTGCAAAGATTCCCGGCAGACAGGCGCTTGCCATTACAGCTTTGTAGAGCGGTCCTTTTTCCAGAACAATCTTTTTACCCGTAGAAATGTCCGTGGCTATCATTCGAAGGGGTATGTTCGACTCTTCTATATTTACTCTCCCGAACTGATCAAGGATCATTTTCCCCAGCTTTTCATTGTTCAGGAGACCCAGCCTGGACAATTTGAAACTTGTTACGTCCAGCCAGTCCAGTTCCAAAGCGATCTCTTCCAGGTCTTCGAGTGATGTACCAAACGCGATATGCGCAGCTACAAACGCACCGATGCTTGTACCTGAAATGTATTTTGGCTCAATTTCGTGCTCCTGAAACGCTTTCATCACGCCTACGTGTGCGGCTCCCAGTGCCGCGCCACCACCCAGTGCAATGCCGGTTTCTTTAAATCTTTCCTTATTCATGGAAATCCGCTATATTTAGTTTAATGTTAAACTATTTTGAACCCATAAATGTTGCAATCAATAAACAGCAACAAAAAAAGAACCATGATGAACAGTGCAATTAACGGTATCCATCACATCACGGCGGTGTCCGGTCCGCCGCAGGCAAATTATGAATTCTACAGGAATATCCTCGGTCTGCGGTTTATCAAAAAAACCATCAACTTCGATGACCCGTTTACCTACCACCTCTACTACGGCAATCACCGGGCAACTCCCGGCAGCGCCATAACCTTTTTCCCCTGGCAGCATGTGGTAGAAGGCAGCCCCGGACACGGCGAAACAACCGTGGTACAGTATACGATTCCCGCGGGAACTACCGAATGGTGGAAGGAGCATCTCCGCAAAGAAGGTATTGAGACCGCCGGACAAAATGAACGTTTCGGTTTTCCGCATTTACGGTTTAGAGACAATGACGGCATGATGCTGGAACTCACCGAAGATCCGGATGACCGTCTGCCGCAGACCAAAGGGTATGGCCGGGTGGACGATGGACATGCCATTCGCGGTTTTTTCGGAGCCACACTCAGCCTCTCCGACACAGGTCGTACTGCAGAACTTCTGAATGAGATGGGCTGGAAACGGAACGGAGAGGAAAATGGGCACGAACGCTACGAATCCAACCCTGAAAACGGGCTTGGTAAGTTTGTGGACCTGAAAAGTGAACCGGAACGTCACGGTCGATTCGGCAAGGGCTCCGTCCACCACATTGCATTCAGGGTGCCCGACGACGAGGCCCAGGCCGCATGGCGGGAAAAGATCCGTAAAATGGGATTTGACGTGACACCGGTACAAAACCGGGACTACTTCCGGTCGATCTACTTCAGGGAGCACGGAGGGGTATTGTTTGAAATTGCCACCGACATCCCCGGATTCGATGTGGATGAACCGTTTGATGAATTGGGATCCGCCTTGAAACTCCCGTCATGGTACGAAAAACACCGCGAAGAGATCGAAGCCCGGCTCCCCGAACTCCATACGAAAGAAGAGTTGAACGGATGAACAGAAAAACAGAAGAACAGAAGAACCGAGCAATAGAACAACTGACAACGTACAACTAACCACTAAAAACCAAACACTAAAAACTAACCACTAACCACCACCATGTTCCAAGCCAATTCCGAAAACCCATTTAAAGGCCCGCATCAATCCGGACAGACCCTGACGGCCGGAGCCGATCCCGGATCAGCATCCGGTGCCATGATCATGATCCACGGGCGCGGCGCCACCGCCGAAAGTATCCTTATGCTGGCCAATGAATTCGGGGAAAACAGCCTGCATCTGACAGCGCCGCAGGCATCCGGATTTCAGTGGTATCCCTACTCATTTCTGGCACCCACAGAGCGAAACGAGCCCGGTTTGTCCTCGGGCCTGCAGGCCATACACGACATCCGGATGAGTCTGAATGAACAGGGCGTCCCCGATAAGAAAATCATCCTGCTCGGGTTCTCCCAGGGAGCCTGCCTTGCATCAGAATATGTGGCGCGCCACCCCGCCCGCTACGGCGGACTCATTGCTTTCAGCGGCGGACTGATCGGAGATGAGCTGAATCCGGATTCCTATATGGGCTCGCTCGATCACACTCCCGTTTTTATGGGCTGCTCGGATATCGATCCTCACATTCCTGAAGAGCGCGTTCATGAGAGCGCAGACATTTTTAAGAGGCTTGGCGCTTCCGTTCAGGTAAAAATCTATCCGCAGATGGGCCACACAGTAAATGAGGATGAAATCCACAGTGCAAAAGAGATCATACAGTCCGTGATAAGCGTCTGAAGATTCTTATATTCTTCGCTTGCAGTCACAGTCATACTCATACTCAAAACAGCACTGAATGGATATTATCTGGATCGGAGTTGCATTTGTTGCCGGATTCCTGGTTTCACGTGTTCAGATTCCGCCCCTTGTCGGTTATCTGATCGCAGGCTTATCGCTTGCACTCTACGGATATGAGCCAAGCTATATGCTTGGAGAAATTGCGCATCTGGGCGTACTTTTTCTCCTTTTTACTGTTGGCCTGCACATCCGCATCAAGAATATCCTGCGGCCTGATATACTTGGAATCGGCTTAAGTCACCTTGCCATTTCCACCGCCATCTTCTTGCCGGTGAGCCTCTGGTTCGGCTACAGCACCTCCTCCGCACTGATTATCTCAATCATTCTGGGCTTTTCGAGCACGGTTTTGACTGCAAAGAACCTGGAACGGCGAAACGAACTGGGGGCTTTTTACGGCCGTGCGGCAATCGGGATACTGATCCTTCAGGACCTGGTGGCCATCGCCATTATTGCTTTTACGGGCGGCAGCACACCATCGCTTTGGGCTCTCGCTCTTTTTGCGCTTCCGGTCATCAGGCCTGTTCTGGTCCACTTTTTGGGCAGCATACGTGAGGACGAACTCTGGATGCTGTTTGGCCTTGGACTGGCACTGGGAGGTGCGGCACTCTTTGAGTTTTTTCACCTCTCGGGTGAGCTGGGAGCCCTCGCTGCCGGAATGATGCTGGCTTCCGATGAACGGGCCGATCAGATCGGCAAAAAGATGTGGAGCATCAAGGAAGCATTTCTGGTAGGGTTTTTCCTTGAAATCGGCCTGACCGGATTTCCATCGTCCGACAGCTACTACTTCATCGGCGTATTGCTTCTGCTGCTGCCGGTCAAATTCATCCTCTTCTACCTGCTCTTCATGGCGTTTAAATTTCGTGCAAGAACCGGCTTTCTTGCGTCGACAACCCTGACAGCCTATAGTGAGTTCACCCTCATCGCAGGGGTTGTAGCCAGCTCCAACGGATACATTCCGGAAGAGTCAATTGTGGTGCTCGGCCTCCTTACAGCGATCTCCTACGCGCTCAACTCCCCCTTTACGCAGCATGAAGAGAAAATCTGGAGACGATGGGAGAATTTTCTGTTTAAATTTGAGCGGGATACCAAACACCCTGAGCACGAAACGGTATCTCTGGGTTCCGCTGAATTTCTCATTGTCGGAATGGGCAATGCCGGACGAGCCGCCTACGACAAACTGAGGGAACAGGGCAAACCGGTTGTAGGGATGGACATTGATCCCGACCGGATCGAGCGAAACCTGAAAGCCGGCCGGCGTGTAGTTTACGGAGACATCCAGGACACCGATTTGTGGACCAACATCGACATCGAAAAAATCAGGTCGGTCATGATTGCAATGGGCAATCAGCTGGTTAAGGAAAATGCCACCAGAACACTGCGTCTCTCCGGATACAAAGGCCTTATCTACGTACTCACCATGCGCGAAGAGGAAGCCGAAGTGATGCGGCGTGCGGGTGCAAGCGCGGTCTCGATCCCCATTAAGGAAGCCGGCGAGCGTCTTGCAGAACTCAGCGCAGAACTGAACGATGACAGCCCATAAATCGATTGAGTCTAAAACCGGAAGAACATGTCACCTAAACCGACACTTATATACGCATACGATCCGCTTTGCGGGTGGTGTTTCGGATTTCACCCCGTCATGGAAAAACTGGCCGAAAGATTCACTGATGACCTGCAAGTACGGGTGATTCCCGGGGGTCTGGCTGTAGACGATAATGCTCAGCCCATTCGGGAGGGGTACAGCTACATCTCCGGTGCACTTGAACAGGTTGAGAAGACCACTGGTGTTTCATTCGGAAAAAATTTCAGGCTGCTTGCTGAAGAGGGCAGCTACCTGTACGACTCCATGCCTTCCTGCATCGCTCAAAATACGATAAACCTGCTGAACCCTTCTCTCTCCCTTAGGTTCGCCGGACTGATGCAGCACGCTCTCTTTGTGGAGGGACGAGATCTGAATGATCCGGATACTTTCCTTGAACTGATTGTAGAGAACAGGCTGGATGTGGACAAAAACGCGTTTCTCAATCATTTTCAGAGCCGTGAAATGCACAACAGAACGCGCGAACTCTTTGAATGGTGCCGGGAGGCCGGAGCAGCTGCCTTTCCCACACTCCTTCTGGAGCTTGGCGAAGAAACGGGGCTTATTTCCCGCGGTTACCGGCCCTACGACACCATCGAGTCGCACCTTCACCACCTTGTACTAAACTATAACAAACTTGCTCAATAACGTCAGTTCGATTTAAGAATCTGGAAAAAGCGTCTCCCCTCCTTCGCAAGTAGGGGGCGGGGGTGGTTACAACTCGTTGAGCAAGACTCAAACTGAAAAATTAACTCATTGGCCTGTCTCAACCACCCCTTATCCATTGGGATCCCTGCGGGGAAATCCCCTCCCTGATAAGGTGGTCACGAAACTTCGGTGTGACTGCCCAATTCAAAGATTTTATTTCGAACTCACGTTAAATTATAATGCTCCCTGTAGAACAGGCAAGGGAGCACACAGGGCGCCGGATTCCGGATTTCGTAAAACAACAAATAAGAGAATTATGAATCAATCACCCTCAATTGTAGTCATTGGCGCTACCGGCATGCTGGGTTCACGCGTAACCCGTGTACTGCACGAAAACGGTTTTGACGTGACGGCAGCCGTACGGGATCCCGAAAAAGCCAGAAAGATGCCTCAGCTTGAGGGGATGCGAATAACCTACGCAGATCTGAGCCAACCGGAGACCCTCGAGACGGTGATGGCGGGTGCAGACTATCTTTATATCAACGTCAGCACTGCACCGGATGAGCGCAATGCTTCATTTAAAACAGAGATTGACGGGTTATCCAACGCAATTCGGGCTGCAGAAAAGGCGGGCGTCCAGAGAATTGGCTTCCTGTCTTCCCTGGTGAAGGATTACGAAGCCGGCTGGTGGGTGTTCGACATCAAGCGCAAAGCGGTTGACCTGCTGCGTACCTGCTCTCTGCCCATCACCATATTCTATCCGTCCAGTTTTTTTGAAAACCTGACCGAGCTGCAGCTCAAGGGGAACAGGGTGCTGATCGCCGGGCGGCAGGAAACCCAAAGCTGGTGGATTGGAACTCAGGATTACGGCAAAATGGTGGCTCAGGCATTCCGCCAGGATCACGGGGAAAACAGGGAGTACACCGTTCAGGGCCCGGAGCCGTTCAGTATGGATGAAGCGGTCGACGAGTTTATTGATAACGTCACTTCCCGGAACCTGAAAAAATTGCGCACCCCCATGTGGGTCTTCAGGATGCTGAAACCATTCTCCAAAACGATCGATTTTCAGTATAACATTCTCAACGCGATCAACAGGTACGATGAACAGTTTCAGTCGGAAGTAACGTGGAAAGAGCTGGGAAAACCAAAAATGACCCTCAGCGACTTTGCGCATAGTTTTGACGAAAAGCAGCACAGCAAGTGAGTGCGGGGTGCGGGCTTCAGGCTTCAGGCTTCAGGCTTCAGGCTTCAGGCTTCAGGCTTCAGGCTTCAGGCTTCAGGCTTCAGGCTTCAGGCTTCAGGCTTCAGGCTTCAGGCTTCAGGCTTCAGGCTTCAGGCTTCAGGCTTCAGGCT